>JASJDF010000423.1 GCA_030065715.1 Xenococcaceae cyanobacterium MO_188.B19
TCTAGATAACAGCTAGTCATGCCTGCTTCATAAATGTTGTTGAGGGCGCGGACTCTGCCATCGCGATATTTATCGAGATATCTGGCTTCAAAACAGGGGTCTTTAATGGTGCGATTTAAAGCTCTGGTGTAGCCAGGGGCAACGGATTCAGCTACTACTACCCCATATTGCTCCTGATTAAGACTATAAACTACTACGCGATCACATTTCAAGACTCTGCGGACTTCTTCCACACTGATGTTAAGAATGTCTTCTTGTTGCAGGGATTGACGAATGTGGACAATCGCATCGGTAAAGTAATTAGTCCAGGTTCTTTCGGCTTTGGCTAGAGCCTGGAAGCGAGCTAAATCATTCAACAACCTTGAATTGTCAAGAGTTAAAGCAACTTTTTGAGCGAGTTGTGGTAAAAAATCTCTTTCCTCTTGCTTCCATTGGCGTAATTCTGAGCATTGATGAGCTACTAGTAATCCCAGTACCTTATCCTCATTCATAATAGGACTGACCAGATTAGCTTTTACTTCTAGCTGTTGTAACTGTTCTCGCTCCAGGGGAGTGATGTTAGCTTCGGCGATATTGTCTATAGCTCGAACTCGCTCATGGCTATTGTGAACAGTATAATCTGCTCCCAAATAGGAGTCTTCTATAATTTTCCCTAATACTGGCTTGTGATCCGAGGCTACAGATTCAGCTACTACTACCCCACATTGCTCTTGATTTAGACTATATACTACCAAAACGCGATCGCAATTCAGCTGATTCCGTGCTTCTTCAACAATGGCTTGAAGACTATTTTTTTGAGGCACAGACTGGCTTAAAGTTTGAATAAACTCTTTATATATCTGACTTTGAACTGCTGCTTCAGTTTCTTCCGCAACTATTTTAGCCGTCCTACCTATCAACCATTTTGTCCCCAAAGCTGAAATAGTACCAAATAATAGGGCTGTTGCACCAGTACCAATCAATAGAGTTGCAAGGAGCTTTTGTTCTCTTACTAATTCTGGATCAGTTACCCCAATACTATCAATTCGTCTGGCTAAGATTGCTTGTTTTTTGACCGCTTGACTACCAAAATAGTAGGTTGTTGTTCCCACTGCTAAGATGGGCAACATGATCAAACTGCCCACTAATGCTGCTGTTGTCTTGGTTTTCAACTGTTGAAATAAAGATTTTTCCCCAGATTGATTCAGTGATTTTCTCTCAATGGGAATAAATTTGTTTTCTTTTTGGTTTCGATTCTCATAAGTAGTATCAGGTAAGTCTGGTATTTCTGGTTCAGGAGAAACTTCTCTTTGTATCGGTTGATCCTTGTCTTGATTCGGCATAGTAGCCTTCTCAGAAATCTCCTTAGAACCTAATTCAGGATTTATATTATTTTCAATTATTGGAGAGCTGGAGTGGTCTTTACTGTTGTCATTTTTACGTAGGGACATTTTAGCTATAAATAATTTAATTTATTAAAGATTTATTAAAGAATGAAAAAAATAATTTCTCGAACAGGATGTTGGTTATAAGTTGCCTTTGAACTTTGAATTTTGAATTTTGAATTCAAAAAATGGTCAATAGAGAAATATCCCAACTGAGTCTTTCTTTATCATAAATAAAATTAATGAATTGCTGCTGATAAATGATACTACATACCAACTGTGAAAACACTTAGGTCTTGTCTTCCAAGAGCAGCATTGGAAAATAAACTACTCTCTAGTTTTTAAGACAGCAATTAAATCCAAGTGATTGATTTGACGGCGGATAATCAAACCCGAACCAATAGCAGCCAGAATCACTATGACAAAGGCAAAAGCATAGGTAGAATTATTTATTACTAGGGGCAGACGATATAGTTCTGAATTGTAAGCAGAAGAGGTTAATGCTGCTAAAACATAGCCAATTAAATACCCCACTGGAATTGCTAACAAAATCAAAATTGCCTGTTCTCCCAGCAAAATAAAAGCTACTTCCGCTTTAGTAAAACCCATAATTCGCAGACTGGCTAATTCTCTGCCTCTTTCAGATAGGGCAATACGAGCCGAATTATAAACTACGCTAAAAGTGATAATGCAAGCAAAAGCCACTAGAAAAGTAGTCATGATTTTGAGACTTTCCGCACTGATTTCCTCAAAACTATTTAAACTGGCTTGTCGGGTAGATATGCCAGTAATAGCAGGAATTTGTTTTAATTCAGTATAAAGTTGATTAGCAAGGTGGGAATCTACGGAGATATAAGCACCAGAAATTGTTTTTCCCTCCCGCATCAAACGATTAAGAGCCTGAATATCGATATAAGCCTGTACTCCTAACAATTCATCTACTAATCCTGTTACCGTAACTTGTCGCACAGGGCGATTTGACTCTAATACCTCTACAGTTAAAGTATCTCCAGGTTTAACGTGTAAGATTTCTGCTAATTTGGTTGTCAACACCACCCCGTCACTAGGAAGATAAACTAACTCAGCATTTTTGTTCATCAAACGCCGAAACTCTCCTTGAGGTTGAATACCTGTTAAAGCAGTACGATAGGTACGATGCTCGAAGCGTAAACGAGCGGAAACGAAACGGAATGGCTCAGAATGAATTACCCCTGGTAAATTAGCTACTTCATAATAGGTGCGGGAAGGGCGAGGCTCATTGAATACAATGGTCATGTCTTCTCGCTGTACTTGACGGAATTGAAAATCCATCAAGAAATTAACCGCATCTATCATATAGTTTCCTGTAACTAAAATTGCTACTGCTAAGGAAACACCCAGAATCGATAAACTAGCTTGTATCGGTTTACGTTCTAAATTCCGTAAGATAATTCTCCCTCCCACCGAAAAGAAACGCTGTAAACCCAACCTTTCAATGATAGTTGGTTTAAACTTAGCAGGGGGTTCAGGGCGCATTCCCTCTGCTGGAGGTAAGGAAACAGCCTTATTGACTGCCATAAATGCACCGATCGCAGCAGCGGTATAACTCACTATAATGGCAGTAGCTAATACCCTGGGATTATAATCGAAGCGGAGTAAGGGAAACTTAAATAACTGGGTATAAATTTGCGTTAGTCCTCTCCCTAACCACAAACCCCCCAAAATACCTAATACCGAGCCAATAGTAACAATAGTGAGAACAAATTTGAGATAGTGCCAACCAATAGCCAAGTTATCGTAACCAAAAGCTTTTAAAACAGCTATCTGTTCCCGTTGGGTACTAACTAGACGGGAAAGAACTACGTTTAGCAAAAAGGCAGCAATACCCAAGAAAATAGAAGGCAACATAGTCGCCATAATCTCTAAACCCTTAATTTCGTCGGAGAGAATCTGATGGGAAAATTGATCTTCTCTCCCGTAAGCACCCAAACCTCCATAACGGGCTATTAGTCTATCTAATTGGGTAATTACTTCAATTTCTTTGGCACCAGGACTTAAAGTCAAGCTAACATCATTAAAGGCTCCATCAAGATCATAGGCTTTACCTAAAGCATCTCGACCCATCCAAATAATGCCAAACCGCTTATTATCAGGATATAGTTCCCCTGCACCTCTTACTTCATAAACATATTCAGGAGAAAGGGCAATCCCCACAATTTTTAGCTGTTCCCATCTCCCATTAATAATTGCCCCAATAGTATCTTGTAATTGCAACTTATTAGCTTGGGCAAAGGCTTCGCTAACTAATACTTCGTTCCCCCTTCCAGGCTCAATATAGCGTCCTTTACGGATAAAAGGCTTGTTTAATAGAGGAATCTGCTGTTCTGGAATAGAAATCAGCCTTCCTGTCCCTGGTTCGGGTAAATCTGGCACATCCAGGGTGACATCTACCATAATCCTAGTCTGGGTTTGAGCTACCCCTGGTATCTCTGCTATCTGGGATTTTAAAGATTCTGGGGCGCGTTTGAGAGAAGCAAAAACCTGAGCAAAATGATACTTGTTGTAGTAAGTATTCTGAGTCAGAGTCAGAGAAGTATAGGCACTCCTTGCCATGACAAAACTAGCTATACCACAGGCTACCACTAATGCGATCGCGATTACCTGTCCTCTACTATGCCATAAGTCTCTAAATAGTTTGCGATCTAGAGAATTCATATCTCAGTTTTAAGGGATCGATTGGACTAATTTATCTATTTTAGAGGAATGAATCTTTACGTAATTTTTAATGATAATAATAAATACATACAAAGAAAGGATAATCGAGAAATAAGCTAGAATCACAAATATGAGCTTACAGTTTGAATGGGATGAGGGAAAAGCTAAACTCAACATAAAAAAACACAGTATAGATTTTGCAACAGCTACAACAGTTTTTTATGATCCTTTAGCCTTAATTTTTGATGATGTATGGCATTCAGTAGGCGAAGCAAGAGAAATTATTATTGGACATGATTGCAATTACCGTCTTTTGTTAGTTTGTTTTGCCGAAAAAAATGATCGTATTCGTATTATTAGCGCACGTCCAGCAACTAAAAAAGAACGTCAAGACTATGAACAACACACAGGATTCTAATAATGAGCAACATTTAGAGGAGGATTTGCTTCCTGAGTATAATTTTGATTACAGTCAAGCACGCCCTAATCGTTTTGCAGCATCTACAAATAAAACCATTACTGTTAAATTAGAAGCCGACGTTGCAGAAATCTTTAGAACTTCTGAAGAGGTTAATAAAGCTCTGCGAGCTATTATATCTGCCATTCCGAAAAGCTAATCTGACTAAATTAAAGACAAATGTTAAATGCGATCGCGATTACCTGTATCCCTGCGTGCCATAAGTCTCTAAATAATTTGCGATCGCCATTCAGCTTTTTTCACCAAATATTTGTGTTCTATTTCACTGTTCTGTATTACGACAGTTACTCATCAGTAATCGGTAAAGACATCTCGCAGTATAACCTGTTGTTTTGCCAATAACTAATTTACCAAACTTTCTTTGGACTTGATTTTTATTGAGGCTTTTCACCTCAACATTATTAGACCAGGAGGCATTGAACATGGTTTCCATCAGCAATAGTTGACTAGTTAATTGCTCCCTGTCAATGTGAGGTTTGAGATTAGCTGTAACTATCTTTCTCATTGACTTGAGGGCTTTTTCCTTAGTCTGTGTTGCCAGGAGTTTTTGTCGCGCTTCGGGATTATTCTCGAACTGCCTCACCATTAGTAGATGAACCTTTAGTTAATGAGTATTTTGAGACAATTGATGAAATTGAAGAAACATTG
>JASJDF010000424.1 GCA_030065715.1 Xenococcaceae cyanobacterium MO_188.B19
GAGCCAGGAGGCACATAATATTTAATGGGGAGATGATCGATCCAAACTTTACCCCTGATCCCGTATTGACAAGAATGATTAACTACTACATCCTGAATAATCTTTATCCCTCTAGCATGAGCTTCGTTAATTAAATCTTGGTAGGTAGCATCTTCCGATTCCAGCCTGGGGTCAATCTTTGTCCAGTCATAGCCGTGATAACCGTGATAGTCTAATCCACTGCGATTCTCAATGGGTGGCGTAATCCAAATCGCAGTAAATCCCAAATCCTTAATATAGTCTAGTTGCTGAATTAAGCCTCGAAAATCTCCACGCCAATGGGGGTCTTCTGCCTCTCCTGTGGTAGAATTAAATTTAATGCGATCGCGACAAAAAAAGTTATTACTGGGATCTCCGTCACAAAAGCGAGTAGTAATTAAAAAATAAATTGTTTCTTCCCGAAAATCTGTCGCAGGAGCAACTGATTCCAATCTATAGTCGAAGCTTTCACGAGTTTCATTACCTGCTCCATCAATAACTAGAAACCGCACAGTAGTGGTTTTTTCAATAGATAGATCGGAGCCAGTTAACCCATTAAGGGCATTCCCTTGGGCATAAATCTGGGATGTAGTGGTTGGTTCTGAGCCATCAATAGTATAGTAAGCTACTAAAGCTCTTTGATGATTATCCCTGATGGTGAAAGTAACTGACAAAGGCTCGGAATAGCTGCCCGAATCTTGACTAGCAGTAATAGTTGCTGGCTTGAAGTCTGCATTAGGATCAATAGTATAAATAAAAGAAGAGATACTTCCTGTTTCCCCCAGAGAATTAACCCCCAAAGCTAAGATGGTAGTGGTTTCTTCAATGGCAATTGGTTGGGTGTAGCGGATTGAGTCCGTGGTTGGTTCACTTCCATCTATTGTGTAGTAAATTGCATCGTCGGAGTTGCTGCTAGAGAGAGTTACTATCAGTCCCTCAGGATAAGTATCCCCCAGAGGTATGGCACTAATTACGGGAATAACTGGTGCTTCAGGATTGCGATCATACCAGCGATTGTCATTGAAGAACCAACCTTCTTTCTCTCTTCTGAGATCGGCAGTCTGGTTACCTGTACCATCGTTGAAAACAATACTTGCTGCCGAAATTCCTTCAAAACGATACACAAACCAGTCATTACCTTCTGCTGTCATAGACAAGCCAGACCAAGTAGTGGAACTTGAAACTGGTACAGTATTCCAATAGTGAATCTTGAGGTTATCTTGCCATCCTCTAGGCTTTTTCAAGTGGACGATCAAATCCGCCATAATACTTATTTTCCTGCCTTTACAGGATTTATGATTTTTAATAAATAGCTTAAAGGTTACTAGTTCTTGATCAACTTAAGGAAAATTTACGGTTTTTTACTAAACCACTTCTTCTGAAACATAGATAATTGTTTGAATAAAATTTATTGATCTTGTAGTGTGTTAAAGCACAGCTAAATCGTAATTTAAGGATGAGACTATTTTCAATAGGGCAAATTATTATTCAATTAAAACTACCTCATCTATGGACTATTAGTTCTAAGCTAAGTGTTTGGCTCAAATTATCTCTAGCTTTACTTGCTGTTTCCTGCGCTCCAATTTTTATTCGTTTCAGTGAAACAGATTTAGGAGCTAATGGCACAGTTTTGAATCGTTTATTGATTTTTTCCCTGTTTTTTGGCACTAGTCGTCTTATTACTCATAATGGGACAGCAAGAACTTCTAAAACTGAGACAGTTAAGTATACAGAACCTCTGACTTGGCAACAGTGGGGCTTATTATTGGCTGTAGGGATAAGTTCAATTACAACTTTAGGATTACGGGCTATTTCTCTCGAATATACCACTGTTGCTAGATCAATCTTATTAAACAATTTAACTCCTGTATTTACTACTTTGGGAGCCTGGTTATTTTTTGGCAAACACTTTGATTACAAGTTTTTACTAGGTATGAGCATTGCTTTAACTGGGGCAGTGGTATTAGGATTAGCAGATTTAAGCGGTGGGTCAGAGTATTTACTGGGTGATATGTGTGCTTTGTTATCAGCTGTATTTTTAGGTATTTACTTTTTAATCGTAGAACAATTGCGAAATCGTTTTAGTGCCACCACAATTTTGCTTTGCCGATGCATCATTGGTAGTATGCTCCTAGCACCATTTGTTTGGTTTATAGAGGGTCAACTTTTTCCCACCACTGTGGTAGGTTGGTTAGCAGTCATAGGATTGGGTCTAATTTCTGAAGGATTGGGACAAAGATTGTTAGCAGATTGTATGAAAGAACTATCCTCTAGCTTTATTGCCTTATTTTTACTGGTAGGACCAATTATTGGTGCTGTATTAGCTTGGCTGATTTTTGCCGAAGGCTTAAATTCCACTACTTGGCTCGCATTTGCAGTTATTCTTAGTGGAATTTACCTGGCTCAATCTAGTAGCGCGACTATTCATAATTAAATCGCTGTCTGGTAGTTCACCGACTAACTCTAGCTGACTCAACCCACTCATTCCAAGATGAATCATAACCATCGTATGTCACTAAATAACTATCTCTATTTATGTCTAGAATACGTCCAGAATACCATTTACCTTGCCACAAAATTCTGACGGATTGTCCGATTCTAAACACAGCTCTAAAACGCCTTGGTTCAACCCATTCATCCCAAGATGAATCATAGCCTTCATAAGTTATATAACAGCTATTATTAGTAACATTCATCACTTTTGCTGGATACCAAGAGCCTTTCCATAACACTTCTCCCCTCTGTCCCACTGAACAAGGTGTTTGAGCACTAGCATGAGGGGTAAATATACCTGATATAGAAGTTGCTAAGACAAATAACCAAATATTTTTATTATTCTTAATCATTTTTTATTAAGTATTATCGAAACTATATTTTCCATAGTTCCCATAATTAAGAAAATTATGATCTGTTTGTAGATTTTAAAGAAAAATGTTTGGCTGAAAACTGATGTGGCTCTTCGTAAAAGATATATCCGCAGGTACATCCTTTAGAAATACCAACTAAGTCTCTTGTTACTTTTAGGAAATAGCATAAGTTTCATTCTAGTTAATTACTATTTAAATTTGGCTTTGGTTTTATTACCTAAATTCAGCAGCTCTAAAAATGAAATATTGTTATTTTTTAAAGTACCGATAATCCCATAAGGTACAAACAAAATTATTAAAATTAATAGAATGCCCAAAACCAATAAATGATAATCTGCCAAATTACTCCACAGAGAATCTTGTAGTAGGTAAAGTATCAAAGCTCCGATAACAGGTCCCCAAACAGTCCCCAATCCTCCTAACATACACATCATAATCATCAGAATGTTGCGGTTTTGCAGAAAAACTACGTCGGGATCAATATAAGTATTTTGCCATGCCCAAAAAGCACCACAAAGACCAGTAAAAAATGCTGCTACAGCAAAAGCAAACAGTTTATGAAAAGTTGTATTAATCCCTCGCATTTCAGCCCCTATCTCGTCTTCACGAATTGCAACTAGAGACATACCCAACTTGCTGCGGCGAATCCATCCCATCAGACTTACTACAATAGCCATTAATATCAACATAAAATAGTAATCCCCTACACGATTTAGTACTGGGGGCAAATCCAAACCTGAGCCACCACCAGTTATAGGGCGTAAGATGCGAATTAATTCCCTAGTCGCTGCAAAGGTACTAAGCATGGCGATAGAAAAATAAGGACCTTTGAGGCGTAAAGTAGCCCAACCAATTAAAAGAGCGAAAATAACTGAAACTAGACCAGTCCAAGGTAAAGCTTGCCAAAAAGATAAGTTTGGTGAAAAAGCCAGAGAAGTATTAGTAACTAAAATACCCATCGTATAAGCACCAATACCAAAAAAAACAGCATGACCAAAATCTAAATAGCCAGTCATACCACCGATTAAATTCCAATTAGAAGCTAATGTAACCCACAAGAAAACTTGTGTAGCAGTAAATAAATCAATACTACTGGCACCAGTTGAGGGATAGGCACTTAATACTAAGATTAGTAATCCCCAGAGGGGAAAAACGCCCCATTTTCTCAGTAAAATCCTAGAAAACTTCTTCACTTGTGTATTTTCTTTCTTCTTACTAACCTTTACCAGGGCGCAAGCCTTGCGCCCCTACTAACTAACTTAATCTGTCTGCATTTTCCTCAAACCTGGCAACAGTCCTTGAGGTCGTAAAATTAAAACTAATATTAATACTAGTAGACTAATTACTACTCCCAAATTTGTCCCAATTCCAGGTACATATGTAGCTACCATCACTTCAGCTATCCCTAAGAGCATACCACCTAACAAAGCTCCAGGGATTCTTCCCAAACCTCCTAGTACCGTCATAGTGAAAGCTTTCAGGGTAAAAGGTTGCCCCATAAATGGATATATGGCTTGGATAGGACTAATCATGGCTCCTGCTGCTGCGGTTAGGGCGATACAAATACCAGCAGTGATTGCATAAACTTTTTCTATATCAATACCTACAATCCTAGCTGCATTTTTGTTTTGAGCTGCTGCTCGGATGGCTTTGCCTAAGCGAGTATATTGTAAGAATAAATACAATCCCAACATTATCCCCAGTGCTATGACAAAAATTAGAGTTTTGATAATGGGGAATGAAAATCCCATTACCTCGAAAGAGCCACTATAGGGAACAGCCACATTACGAGGATCGGCAGTATAAATAATCTTATGCACATTAGCCAAAATGACCGAAATACCGAACGTGGCTAAGAGTGTTGCCAGACTGGGACGTTCTAATAGTTGATTTAATAGGTATTTCTGCATCACAAAGCCCACAATAAACATCACTGGCATAATTAACAACAGTGAAATAAAAGGATCGATGCTAAAGCTATTAAAAAGTAACCAGGCTAAATATGCTCCAGTCATGAGGAATTCGCCATGAGCTAAATTAATTACTCCCATAACTCCCCAAAGCACGGAAAAGCCTAAAACCATTACTGCATAAAAACCACCTAGTAATAAGCCATTAATTAGAGCTTGAAGAAACTGATTCATTTCTTTGTTTCCAGCCAGGCATTGGATAATTTAACTTGATAAGAGCGATTTCTTCTGGTGCTACTACTTGGATTTTCCCATCGACAATTTGGATCGTACCCATAGGCTTATCGATATTTTTGCCAGTTTCGTCGAAGTTAATTGGACCGAAAAA
>JASJDF010000425.1 GCA_030065715.1 Xenococcaceae cyanobacterium MO_188.B19
GATGGTCAAGATATTGGGATTAATCACAGTAATCAAGTTTGGCAATGTGACCATACTCGTGTAGATGTTTTATTGGTTGATCGACATGGAGAATTAATCGGTCGTCCTTGGTTGACTACTAGACTTGTTGGGAAATAAAAAAAAGGATTTGATAAAACTTAAATTGGATTTTGAGTCCAGATTAAAATTAAGCAGCTATCAAGTAAAAATTCCATAATCCTGCTGCGGTCAACATCAGGCGGTCATCAAAATCTGAAATTCGATTGCGATAAATTTGACTCACAGCTTGATAGCGTTTTACCCCAGCAAAAGCATTTTCACAAATTACACGAGAGCTACTTAACAGTCGATTTTCTTCTCTTTGACTTTCACTTAATTCTCCACCTTTGGGTTTTCTGTGTGGTACATAAATGTTTTCATACTGTTTTTGTAATCCTAAAAAACCTGAATCTACCTCTATTGGTATTTCTTCAGGGATTGCTCCTGCAATATCATCTTCATCATGAGCGCGTTTGTCGTGAACTTTGCCTTCTCTTACTTTGCTTAAAACTAACACTCTTTTATTCTCATCTACTGCTGCTAGATGTTTTCGAGTGTGATGTTTTTTCTTGCCTGAATAGTTTAATTTCTGCTTTTGGCGATCTTTTGGTCTTTGAATTCGTCTTTCTGTAGCGTCAATCATTACTCGTTTTACCCCAGGATAGATAGTCAGAAAATCTTCTACATTATTTATTTTCCTTGGGGGCAAACTCATCTTCTTCCCTAAAGATGCTTCGAGCACTGGTTGCAATCGATGTACCCAGTAATGTGCTTGAGAACGGTCAAAACCTACTATAAATCCTGCCAAATCAAATGTGGGATAGCACTTAAAGTAAAATAAGATGAAGAACAATTTAGCTGAATTTGTTGTTAAACAGGCTTTTCTACCACCCCCTGTAGCTCTTTTCCTTTTCTTTTTTGGTTTGGATTGTTCGTATTCTTCCGTGAATGTTGAAAGCAATGTTTCAAAAGCTTTTCGGTTCATTCCCGTTAATGCTCTTAATAATCTGTCTTGTTTCAATGCTTGCTCTATGTTCAACATTTAGGTCATAGTATCTTTTTTTCTATTCTCTCTTATTTCCCAACAAGTCTAATATTGCCAAAGCTGGTATTGAAGCTGCTTTGGAGTAAGCAAAAAAACAAGCCATTCTGTTTAAAAAATTAATTAACATTGAGAATTTTCAGGCTAGTCAACTCTATTTGGTATGACAATATAGCCTGTATTTTCATCTCCTAACACGACATTTTTTTGGTCTATATTTCCCCAATACCACCAGTAAGCAGCCACATAAGCACAGATTAAACTATCTAACTTATCCTCAACTGCTTTCAGTTTTTTTGTTGTAACTTTATCGGGAATTATAGGTATAGTAATTGGGGATTCTAAATTCAATTCTGGCTTAAGTTTTGGTAAAATATTAGTAATGTAACTAAATAATTTTTGTAATTCAGCTTTTTTTTCTGCCAATTTACCTTTTTTATATTTCAATATTCTATCTAACTTAAATAGATTAACTATTGCAGGATGAGGAAAAACTTCTATTTGATATCTACCTAATTTTTGAGGTGTAATAGTAGGCGCGTGAATAAAACCTTTACTAGATAAAATATTACCAAAATCAACAGTACGTTGAGCAAAAGGGCGATTCAAATTAGCAGGATAACAACCAGCATGATATTTTCCAAAATATTTATGGGTTAGTTTATCTGGTATTCTCATTCCTGTTTGATTAGGAATAATAGTTGGTGCATCAACAGCAATTAATCCTGGCTCTTTTTCTTCTATCCAAGTATCTATCCAACTGAAAATTGTTGCTATTTCTAACTTGGTAGTAATCTCTAATATTTTTAGTTTGTTATCCTGCCATTCTAGACAAGACAACCCACTGGCACCAGATAACCATCCAAAATCAACACCTATAAACTTCATTTAGTATTTATTATTGATTAACAAAATAGGGAAGTTGCTGATTGCTTTTATTCCAGTGTTTATAAATCCAGTAACTCAGATAAGGAAGAGTCAGCAATACTAAAAATATCCCCAACT
Organism: Xenococcaceae cyanobacterium MO_188.B19; assembly: GCA_030065715.1. GTDB lineage: Bacteria > Cyanobacteriota > Cyanobacteriia > Cyanobacteriales > Xenococcaceae > JASJCP01. The sequence continues at coordinate 2,087 of JASJDF010000425.1, forward strand.
TAAACTCACCACGAAATTGCTTGATAAAATTAGTATTTTCTGGATTTGCCAAAAAATATTCATATCCTGCCCAAATTAAATATAAAATAAACGATCCAATTCTCAATAGAAAAGGAATAATAAGAGTACGAGTTTTAATATACAGCAAACAAAGTAGTAAACCTAGTATAAATCCTGAAATAAAATTAGTATAAAAAAATATGCTATAGATGAAAGAAATGATTATTATTCCTTGTGTAATACCTTTTTTAGTTGATATTTTATGAAACAATATACCTATACAAATAAAAGTCATGAAAGCTTCCCATAATAACCAATAATAGCATATAATTAGCAATATATATAACACAGGAATAAATGATTCAGTTACCTCTGTAAAAATATTATAGCTATATACATACTCTAACCATTTAGGAAAAAGAAAAGAAATAGGATAATAGCTGACTCTAGAAATTTCCTGAGAGAAAATGAATCTTGTGATTATTAATAACACAAATACCAACCAAGGAAAATCTTGTGGTATTTTACCAATAACTCTATTAACATTTATTCCTACCAATTTACATTGTCTATTTACTAATATTACAATAAGAGAAAAAACGGGAATAAATACTAATAATATTTCATAAATAGGATCGACAAACTCAAATTCTTGTGAATCGACAAAAAAAGTTAATGGTGTGAGCTTATCAATTAAAATTAGCTGCAAAAATATACCAATAGCGATTCCAAAGTACCAGAGTAAAACATATCGTATTTTAAAATCAGGAAAAGGATTAGTATAGTATTGAATTTCTTTTTCTATATCGTCCATTATATTTAAAATCTAATAAATTATTCTCCACTCAACCAAGCGATCGCGCTTCTAATCCATTCTTCTACATTAGGATTTTTTAAAACTTGTTGATCTTGACTAATAGCTGCGATCGCGTCTTGTATTTCCCCTTGTTCATAACCTAAAGCTGATAAAGTCATCTCCAAATCTTCTAAAAGTTCGGGACTAGCAATACTAGTTTTATTATTAGTAACTTCAACGGAAATATTAGCTATATCTTTCCATTGAGCTATTTTAGTTTTTAACTCCAAAGAAATCCTTTCTGCTGTTTTTTTGCCCACTCCAGGAGTTTTAGTTAAAACAGGAATATTCCCCGTAATAATTGCTCCTACCAAATCAGAAATATCTAAAGTATCTATTAATGCGATCGCGAGTTGCATTCCAATACCGCTAACACTAACTAATAAACGAAATAAATCCCTTTCCACAGAAGATTCAAAGCCATATAATATTTGTTTGTCTTCTTGTATTTGGAGATAGGTGAAAATTTGATTTTCTTCTTTTATAGCAGTTTTTAGTTTATAGGAAAAACGCTTTGTAACCTGTACTTCATAGCCAATATTATTGACTTCAATAACAGCAAAAATACGATTGCTGATATTTTTATTAACTTGAATTATTGTTCCTTTTAGATAACTAATCATTTAACATTTAACATTTAACATTTAACATTTAACATTTATGATTAAGTCTGAATCTTTATTTAATTGTGACAAAGACTTTGAGGAGATATAGCAAAGACTCATTAAGCTGCCTGGGATTTTTCGATCTTAGCGCACAGACCTTCTGCTCTAAGGCATAGAACAATAACTGATCAGGATTTTTATACAATTTGAGATCGCGCCTAAATGAGCAATTTCATAGCCGTGGGTATTTTGGGTGGGAAAACCCAAACAGGCTGCGCGAGCCACATGACCAAATTTCATAGCAATGGAAGCATCACTACCAAAGCCAGAAATAGCAGCATATTGAATCGGAATATTAGCTTGTTCAGCTGCTTGTTGTATTTCTCGATTTAATCCTTCGTCGTAAATTCCATAACTGTCTTGGGATAAAAGTACGGGAGTTGCTCCTTCTTCAATGGGGTATTCTTCAGAAAGGGGACAAATTTCTAAAGCAATTAAGGCATCCAAAGTTTGATTCTGGGTAAAATATAATGCCCCAATAGCTCCTACTTCTTCTTTTGCCGAAGCAACTAGGTAAACATCTACTGGCGGTTTTTTTAAGTGTTCCGCAAGACCCAACAAGATAGCAACGGAAGCTTTATTATCTAGAGTATAACTGGCAATATAATCTTTGAGACGAAAAGGTTTTTTGCGATGTTTCCCCACTAAAACTCTACTACCAGGTCGAATTCCTGCTGCTTCTAGTTCTTCTAGATTACATTTTGTTTCTACCCAACTATCTTCCCAAACTACGGGAGTATCTTCTTGCTGTGCTTTTTGAGGTGATTCATGGGAAACATGACGAGAACCAAAACAGAGAACTCCCGATATAGTTTGGTTGTTCCCCATAATATCAACTACCCCCTCCCCATATATCCAAGGGAACGAACCACCCAAACGTCTTACTTGTAGCCGACCGTCAATGCCAATAGATTTGACAATAGCACCAATTTCATCTTTATGACCTGTAATTGCAATTCCATTACCAGGATTTTTTCCAGCAATTTTAGCAATAATATTTCCCGCACGATCTTGCCAAGTTTCTACTCCTAAATTTTGAAATTTGGCGAGTAAAAGACGATCTACCTCTGTTTCTACGCCACTAGGAGAATGATGTAATACTAATTCTTCGATATTGGCAAATAGAACACTATAATCAATATCTAGTTGATTAGGGTTTAGTTCCATAAAAATTAAAAATTAACAATTATGTCTGATGTCAGTTAATAATCCCATTCTTAAGTAATTAACTTAACCTCATAAAGACTTTCAATCCAAACCCTTGCACCACATATAGGTTTATTGGGACTATATACAACACGACATCCGCCTAGTATTTCTACCTTATAACAATACCGATTATTAGTGTTGCTATTTTTTACAGTAATTACTGGCTGTTTTTGTGAGTTTTTTTGATTGTGTTTAATACGATGAGTGTTGACGTGAACAATAGTTTTAGCTGGCTTTCGGGGGTTACGCCAACGGGGTTCAGGTCTAGGGTGTTGATTCTGTAGCCAGCGATCGCAAAATAATTCATGCAAATTTCTTGTTAAAAACTTGAGGGTAAAAAATTAGGGATTGATTAAT
>JASJDF010000426.1 GCA_030065715.1 Xenococcaceae cyanobacterium MO_188.B19
TAAAATTCGGTTCTAGCTGTGGCAATATCTAACCACAGATTACCTAGTATGGGGTCTTTGTGCCATAGTAAAGCAGCAGTTTGAAATTCTCCGTGAATGGAAAGGCGAGAATTAGGATATTTTTCTCGAATGGTATTGGCTAAGATAACTCCTGCTCGCTCATCTGCTGCACGATGAAATCCATCTACAACTAAATCGATATCTTGTAATAATAATTTTTCTTGGTCTTTACTCAGTAATAAGTCTCTGACTCCACCCCCTACTAGATAGAGATTCCAGCCTCGATTTTGTGCTTCAGTAGCAATATAAGATAATAACTGCCAGATGGGATGGGCTAATCGAGATTTTAGAGTCGGTAATAAGCAAGAAGTTAGAGCAGGAGTTTGATCTTCATTTACTGCCAATTCTTCCCTGTCTTGGTGCAATTGACGCAACACATCAGTGCGGGTCACAATACCCATTAATTCTCCCTGATCTAAGACTGGTAATCGTCCCACATCATAAGTCACCATTAAAGATTCAATTTCAGGAAGAGTGGTATCGGGGGTAATAGTTTTGATATTGCGGGTCATATAACCTTTAACTGGGGCATGGGAAAAGCCGTGGTGTAAAGCTAAATCTAGGTCGCGACGGGAAATGACCCCTGTTAACTTGCCCTGAGAATCCACCACGGATAAACCTGAATGTCCGTAACGAAATAAAATTCGTTGGGCTTGATCGATGGTAGTTTCGGGGAGAATAGTTCTTACTGGAGAGGACATTAAATCCATAGCTGTGGGAGGTTCGGGAATTTGTGATCGCAAATCGGCAACTAGTTGCTGAAATACTGCTTCATTGTTTTCTGTGCCAATTGTCAAAGAAGCTGCTTGAGAATGTCCCCCACCACCGTAAGGGATAAATAGTTGATTGAGATTAGTTTCCCGAATACGCGATCGCCCAATAATGCTTAATTTACTACTATCTTTTCTTTGATACTGATGTCCTAGTAATAAAGCATCACTTTCTGTCAGATCCATAAGTCTGGAGGTAAGACTAGATAAACCTGGGACAAATTCTGGGGTTGTCAGTAAAACGGAAGCTATTGTGTAACCTCGTATTACTACTGTTTCTAATTTTGATAAAGCTTGTTGCAGTAACTGCTGTAAGTGAGGGGTTAAACCAGGATCGACATATTCCGCTATAGTTTTAACATTTGCCCCATTTTCCATCAACCAAGCCAAAGCTCTAGCATCTCTGGAGGTACTTTGATCGTAGGTAAGAGACCCCGTATCCACATGAATACCCAACGCCATAGCTGTTGCATCAAAACCTGTGGGAGTCATTTCTTGTTGCTGTAATAATTCTGCAATTAAAGTAGTGATCGCTCCGACTTCTTCTATAATGATGCTGGTTGCGGGAATATCGGATTCCAAATCAGCATGGTGATCGTAAATTTCAATATTAGTAATATTGGGTAAGTCAAACCAAGTAGCAGCCTTTCCTAAGCGATCGCGTTTTTGGGTATCTGGAATATACAGCGATCGAATCTTATCAGGATTGACACTACGCAATTCAATCAAAGGAAATTCATCTCGATGAAGTGCCAGAAATTCCCTAACTGGGGGATGTGCGCCACCAGTCAACACTATTTTTGCACCTTTTTTTAACAGGGATAAACCTACCGCTGCACCTAAAGCATCAAAATCTGCGGTTTGGTGACACAAAATTAAATCCATTTTTCATCCTTATTATTTATTTAGTCAAATTACTGAATAGGTTCAGACGAATTACTGATGTGTTGAGTCAGTTATCTTTCTTACTATAAGTCCAGATACTTCTCGAACACCTCCAGGATTAATGCCCAAAAAATTGGCTTAAGTCCTGGTTTTTATTTGTCCAGACAAAATAGTTTATATTTACTATGGGTAACTAAAAGATTGACGATTTAAACTATTGTGAGCAAACAACGGTTAGACATTTTGCTAGTAGAACGGAATCTTTGTACTTCTCGCCAACAAGCACAACGGTGTATCGGAGCAGGAGAAGTTAGAGTAAACGGAGAAATAGTTGATAAATCTGGGACAAAAATCTCTTTAGATGCAGATATTATTTTAAAAGCTAAACCACCTTACGTTTCTCGCGGAGGAGAAAAGCTCCATCAGGCTCTGGTTGATTTTGAAATTGAAGTTAAAGATAGAATCTGTCTTGATGGAGGAATTTCTACAGGAGGATTCACTGACTGTTTGTTACAAGCAGGAGCAAAGCGTGTGTATGGTGTAGATGTAGGATATGGGCAAGTTGCCTGGAGTCTGCGCCAAGATAGTAGAGTAATTCTCAAAGAAAGAACGAATTTTCGCTATCTAACTCCAGAAGAACTTTATAGTACGGGAGAAGTTGCTGATTTGGGAGTTATGGACTTATCTTTTATTTCCCTGACTAAAGTTTTACCTGCTCTTTGGCGTTTATTAATTCCACCTAAAGAAGTAATATTACTCATCAAACCCCAATTTGAAGTAGGAAAAGAAAAAGTTGGAAAAAAAGGGGTAGTACGTAATAATAGGGATCGAGCAGATGCTATTTTACAGGTTTGGCAAGCTGCCTCCAAGCTTGGTTGGCAATATCATGGATTAACTACTTCCCCGATTAAAGGACCAGCAGGAAATGTAGAATATTTACTTTGGTTAAATATTAAACCAACTAATAAATATCTTGATTTAACTAGCTGGTAATCTATCTTAAGCTAAATGCTGGGAATTTAGAGCAGAATTGATACCCCAACTAATTGCCAGAAATGACGATTAGCTCTACAAGCTGATTAAACGCTTAAACTTGATTTTGGTGCTTTAAAGTTTGTAGTTGTTGAATTAAAATGTCTATTTCAGCTTTTAAGTGGAGATACTTGACTTGTTGATCCGCTTGATAACATTGAGTCATTCTTCTCAACTTAGATTCAGAATCTTCTACTGTGCTTGCGGGTTTGACGAGAGATTTTTGATTTTCAGAAGATAAGAGAGTTGACATAGAATTTACTTTTATTCCCTTTTCACACCAGACTGAGATTGTATCTTAATAAATGTGACAATATTGTGGTCATTGTGTCGCTATTTTGGGCTTCATCATGGCATCGGTACTAGTAGAATGCTTGCTGTGTCTAGTCTCAAGGGGAATTATCAAGTAATTCTTAGAGATGATTAGTATTTTAAATACTAAATATTAATAAAACTTATAAAAATATGAAAGATTCTGAAACTGTTATCCTCTTAGAGAGTTGTTTAAATTTCTGATATTGTCAATCACAACTTAGTAATACTGGGATCGAGGAATAATCGTGGTACTTTGCAAAGGCTTTGAAGTTGAGATGTACACTGGCACCCCCCAAGGCAATATTGTGGGTTTGTCAGATAAAATCGTGAAACAATTGGATCTGTTTGTGCGGGAGCCTGATAGTCGCAATGTAGAATATACCACCCCGCCCTATAGAAATTATGATCGCATTCTTTGTGCTTTACTAAAACCAAGACAAAGGCTGAGAAATTATCTTAAAACTCTGGGAGACTATACCATACTGCCTGGCAGCACTCTATCTCTGGGTAACACTGATCGCTTTTATCGTTCCGATCCTAACAATCCTTATCATGATTATATTGAACATACCTACGGTACAGACGTTGTTACCGCCAGTATTCATATCAATATTGGGGTTAATGATACTGAAAAATTAATTCAAGCTTGTCGTCTGGTTCGGGTGGAAGCACCTTTATTCCTGGCATTAAGTGCTTCTTCTCCTTTCTTGGAGGGAAAAGTTACAGGATTTCATTCTACTCGTTGGCAGATGTTTCCTAAAACTCCTTCCATTGTCCCTTTATTTAGCAGCCATAATCATTTTATTGATTGGACAAAGGAACAACTAACAGCAGGGACAATGAGGAATGTACGACATTTGTGGTCGTCAGTAAGACCAAATGGAGATAATCGCCCCTATAATCTGAATCGTTTGGAACTAAGAATCTGTGATCTAATTGTTGATCCCATTGCCCTGCTAGCTATTACTGCTTTATTAGAAGCGAGAATTGCCCAAGCTATCAATGAGGAGAATTTAGACCCCTTAAAAGATAGTAAGTTTACTCAAGAGGATTTAGTTGCGATCGCTGATACAAATGAATTAGCTGTAGCACATAACAGTTTAGATGCAGAGTTACAACACTGGCAAGATGGTAGAAAAATAATTGCTAAAGACTGGATTGAAGAAATATATCAAGAGGTTTTTCCAATTGCCAAACAGCAAGGATACAGTTGCTTCTTATTACCACTCAAAAAAATTCTACGAGAAGGCAATCAGGCTCAAAAATGGTTAAATCTTTACCAACAGGGACAAGATATCCCCTCAATTATTCAAGAAGCGATTATCACAATGGCTCAACAAGAAAAGGACTTAGAATCTAAACTGTGTCAACCAATTTTAGTAGCTTAAAAAAGAGTTATACCAATTCTTGATTCTTCTTTAATCATGATTTTCCCAAACTAGTTCCACAACAGCAAAATTACCGTCAACTTTCCTTATTTCTGCTTCAGCTCGACTGTAATATAAAGGGGCATAATAAACTTTTTGGCGTTTAAATAAATACTTGGGAACAATTGAAAACCATCCTTTGATATTATTATGTAAATTATATTCAAAGTACAAACGTTCTTTTGATTGAGGGGATATTATTAAAATCCAAAAAATTTCTGGATGATCTTGGTCTATAAGTTTAAAAGATGATTGAGTAATTTCTTTTTCATCATTTTTTAGCTCTTTTGGTTGATCATTCATCTTGATTTTGTTCATAATTTTTTAAATTTTAAATCCTCTATGGTTTTAATCATTTAATTAAATGTGGCAAGGGCTTTATTAATAAGTTTTTTAGTTTGTTCGATAGTTAGTTTAGGTTCAGTCCAAAACACCTCCCATTGATCTCCTGAGCCAATAAATTTAAGATCGTTATCAATGCCTGGTTTTCCTAAAGTATCAATTATGAGCCTTGAAAGAATACAGGAACTCTCAACTTGATTGATATTGACTCTAGTCAAAATTGTCTTACTACCTGGTATTAATTCTTGTTTAATAGATTCAATTTTCATGATTTTATTATCTCTTCTTTTGCATTTAATATTTATCTTCAGTTAACTAGATTTTTAGT
>JASJDF010000015.1 GCA_030065715.1 Xenococcaceae cyanobacterium MO_188.B19
GTAGATAAAAAATGGAAAATTTACCAGAAGCGACGAGATATTAGATTACCCTTCCCCGTCAAAACTGTCCCCAGATTAAACCCTAACTCTTCACTTCGTTCTTTCAGACCCCAAATTCCCCTAAAGACAAAGACCCAATCAATTCAAGAGCATAGTCTCCAACGCCTTTTAAAAGAATCTAACTCGGTTATTTTGCTGGTGAGTCAGGATAATAGACTACTTCATGTTTATGGAGACTCCAGCCAAATATTTCAACCGCTTCATGGAGAAATTGCGACCGAACTCACTAGAATGGTAGTCTTGCCTTTACAGATCCCTTTGAATATTGCCCTTCATAGAGCTAAAAAAACCCATAAATCGGTTATTTATAATGATATTCCCCTAGAACAGGCAGATGGTAACTATCGTATCACCCTCAAAGTTATTCCTCCCGAACCAGATGGCAAAAATGGGGACTTTTATCTGGTACAAATTCACCAAGAACCGAGCGCAGCATCCCTAGAAGTTCCCCAAGTGCCACAGGAACAGTTTAAGGTTAGTAATGAAGCTCAACAGCGCATTTTAGAGTTAGAACAGGAATTACACTATACCCGTGAAAATCTCCAGACATTAGTTGAAGAGTTAGAAACTATTAATGAGGAACAACAGGCATCTAATGAAGAATTAACCGCTTCTAACGAAGAACTGCAAAGCACCAACGAAGAATTACATTCAGTAAATGAGGAACTATATACTGTTAATGGGGAATACCAGTCAAAAATTGCTGAATTAACCGAATTAAATAATGACATTGACAATCTGCTGCGAAGCACAGATATCGGAGTCGTCTTTCTCGATCAAGACTTAAAGATCCGCAAGTTTACCCCCGCAGCCACCATAGCCATAAACTTAGTGGAAGCAGATATCAACCGTCCCCTCAAGCACATCACTCATAACCTTGACTGTCCCAATTTACACGAATTGCTCCAAGTAGTAATTACCACTCAACAGGGTTTAGATAAAGAGGTCGAGCTATTAGAAAAAGATTTTCACCTGTTGATGCGGATTAATCCCTATCTCCAAGAAGATGGACGGTTAGATGGAGTCGTCATTTCTTTTATTGATATTGACGAACTTAAAACTATTCAACAACAAATTCACTTAGTTAACGAAGAACTAAAAGTTTCTCAATCTGAGCTACTTCAGCTTAATCAAGACTTAGAAGAGAGAGTAGCCGAGCGCACGGCAGCCTTGCAAAAATCAGAATCAAGATTGAGAGCAATTTTGTCAACTACTTCCTCGATCATCTATCTTAAAGATATTAAGGGACGTTACCTATTAGTTAACAGACAATATTTAGACTCGTTAGATCTAACTGAAGCAGCTATTTTAGGCAATAGCGGTCTCGCCAGCGAGGCACTTTGTGACCGCGATATTTTCCCCCTAGAAATTGCCGAGAAGTTAATCAATAACGATCGCCAAGTCATAGCTACCAAGTCAGTTTTAAACTTTGAAGAAGAGATTACTCTTCCTGATGGAAGTCTACGCACCTATATTTCCATCAAAGCCCCCCTAATTGACGAGAAAGGGGATGTCTATGCTATATGTGGTATTTCTACTGATATCAGCCAACAAAAAGCAACTGAAGTAGAGCTAAGAGAAAGTGCAGCCAGAGAAAGAGCAATTCTAAATGTAGTCGAGAAAATGCGCGAAACTCTAGCTCTAGAGGAAATTTTTCAAGTGACAACGGCAAATATCCGCGAAACACTGGATTGTGATCGCGTTACGATCTATCAATTTAATGATGATTGGAGCGGTCAATTTATTGCCGAATCCTACGGTGAAGGGTGGATTAATCTAGTCGATAATCAACAACAATATGTTTGGCAAGATACCTATTTGCAAGAAACTCAAGGAGGTAGATATCGTCACAACGAAACTTTTACTGTAGAAGATATCCATGACGCAAATTTTAGTCATTGTCATCGAGAAATCTACGAGCAAATTCAAGCTAAATCTTTTACTAGTGCACCTATATTTAAAGGGGAGCAACTATGGGGTATATTGGTAGCATACCAAAACCAATACTCTCGTCAGTGGAAAGAAGAAGAAGTCCGTTTCTTGACCCAAACTGGTATTCAGTTAGGCATCTCTATTAGTCAGGTAGACTTATTTACCCAACTCCAGAACCAAACTCTCCAGCTACACCAAGCTAAAGAATTTGCCGAAACTGCCAATCAAGCTAAGAGTGCCTTTATCGCTCACATGAGCCATGAACTACGCACGCCCCTAAACAGCATCTTGGGTTTTAGCAGCATCTTGCAAAAAGATGTAGACCTTACAGCAAACCAACTCCATTACATAAATATCATTCATAATTCAGGTGAACATCTACTAACTCTAATTAACGACATTCTTGACTTCTCGAAGATAGTCTCCAAAAACCTGCAATTAGTACCCGAAAATTTTAATTTAAGGCAATTTTTAACCGAAATATCTGTGATTTTTCGGCTCCGTGCTCAACAAAAAGGTTTAACATTCTTGACTCAAATCTCACCTTATATTCCCATAGTTGTTAATGCTGATTCAACCAGACTGCGACAGATTTTATACAATTTACTGACTAATGCCATAAAATTTACCGAAACTGGTAGCATTACCTTAAAAATCGATTATGTGGAGAATTTAGAATCAAGGGAAAGCCATTGCCCTCCTCCTACTTCAGCCCAAAATACTTCAGCCCAAAATAATAGTGAGTGTTCCTCAACTCCCGACATTCCACAATCTACATCTACAAGTAAAGTTCGCTTTCAAATCGAAGATACGGGAATGGGGATTCCTGCCGATAATTTGACCGATGTTTTTATTCCTTTTAAACAGTTAAGTAGTAACAAAGAAAACCATGAAGGAACGGGTTTGGGATTGACCATTAGCCAAGAAATTGCTCACCTGATGGGAAGCCAAATCCAACTAGCAAGCCAGGTAGACCAAGGAAGTAAGTTTTGGTTCGATTTAGAACTCTTAGCAGTAGAGCCAAATTTGTTACCTTCCTTACCTGAGTTTATTGCTCAAGTACCCCGCCGTTTGCGTGTACCGCGTAAAATTCTAGTGGTAGATGATAATTATGACAATCGCGCTTTACTGGTCAATTATTTACAGCCTTTTGGTTTTGAAGTGGCTGAAGCCAATAATGGAGAGGTAGGATTGACAATGGCTCAAACCTTTCAGCCTGATGTTATATTGATAGATTTACTGATGCCCAGAATGGATGGCAAGGAAATGATTGCTAGACTTAGAGAGCAGCCACAATTGCAGAATTGTATATTAATTATAATCTCTGCCAGTAGTCAATCCATCGCTACAGCATCGGCAATAGATTGTCCGCTATTTCTCACAAATCGAGTTGAAGCTAATTTTAAAGCTTAAAAGTTGAGGATTTTCTCTAACAACAGAAATTTGAGATACTGACGATAAAAAATTAGGCTAAATTGTGAGACAATTTGACAAAAGAAGTCAAAAATTCAGTCATCAAGAAAAATTGACCATGACAAGATAAATGGCAATGTATTAACAGCCATTTAAGAAACTATTTTAGGAGGAAGCAAGATAATTAAAATCATCCAGAATCCGTCAGAGCTTGAATTCTTGAGTAAGCAATACCTAAGATATTTTGGTAGGGGCAAGCAGTAGCAATAGCAATTAAAATTCTTCTACAACTAATGGTTATTCTCGCTCCTAATTTAAGGAAAGAAAGACGAATCGTTCCTACAGTAGCTTTGGCAAAAGAGGTTTTCGATAAACAATTTTGACGGAAAGCTTGCATCAAAACATAAGCCATTGAAGACAGCCAAAGTCTTAATTGGTTACTATCAAATGTTTGAGTTGAAGTACGGTCGGCAAATAAATCTAATTGTTGTTCTTTAATGCGATTTTCCATCTCCCCTCTGGGGCAATATTTATCAGTATAAAGTAAAGATGGAGTAATTTTTGAAGCAGGTAAAGAGGTAACAACGTGGCGCATTTGTGAGCCGTGGCATCCATAAGAAACTTTGGTCACAACTCTTCTACTTCGACTCCATGATGTTTGAGTTTTATAGCTCATAGAACGATACCAAGTTGATTCTGGTACTAATTTTTTTGCTTCTGATAATTCTTCATCGGGAGAAAATAAGCTTTCCATTAGTTTAGTAACAGGTTCAAGTCTTATTTCATAATCAGCCTTGGCTTTTTCAAGAACATCTGAAGCTCTTATTTGTAATTGATTATTAGTTCCCATAGCCAAAATATAATCAATTCTTGGCTCATCTTCGCACCATTTCATAATATCTTCACGAGAATAAGCACTATCGCCTCTAATTATGATCTGAGTATCCTGCCATTTTTCTCTAATTAATCCAATTATTCTTTGTAATTCTGGTAAGGCTTCTGCTGCTGGATCGACATTAGAAGAACGAAGTTTAGCTACTAATAAATGATGTCCACAAAAAATATATAAAGGTGCATAACATACTCCTTTATAATAAGGATTGAAAAATGCTCCTTCTTGATTTCCATGCACTTGGTCATCGGTGACATCCATGTCTAAAATAATTTCTCTTGGTGGCTTTTTATAGGATGAGAGAAATATCTCCACAAAAGCTTTTTCAATTGCTTGGGAATCCGCTTCTATTTTATGGTAACGGCTTAATTTCTGATTGATAATTGTTTCGGGACAATATTCTAGTCGGTTAATTGTACTTTTACCAGCTAAAATATCTGGAGTTGATTCAATAAAGTTTAGTTTAGCTAGAGCGATTGCTAAGGCTGGATCGTAGCGTAATTTATCATGGTCATTTACATCTTCGTAACCTAAAACAATACCATAAACTCTTTGTGCCAGTAATTTATAAACTGAATAATCTATATAGGCTGAATCTCGATGATCTTGGAAACATTTGGCAAATCGAGAGGTAATTTGTAGCTTTCTGTCTAACTCTGCTAGCAAGATAATTCCTGCATCTGAAGTAATTTTACCTCCACTAAAATCAGCTATTACTTTTCTTCCTTTTAAACTTCCAAAATTTAGTTGATTGGGGATAAACTTTGTTGAACTTGGAGTCATTAGCTAGATAAATAAAATTACTTTTATGCTTAAATTATACCTTGTTTTCTACCTATTATTTTGGGAATATTTGTCGAGATAATGCATATTTTTGGTCTTATTTTATGTCAAGTAAATTGCTTTATCTCCCAACTTTTATTAATTTTGATACTGACTGGAACTCAAATAACAGACTGTTGTTTGATGTGATTGAGCAAACATCAGGGTCAAACCTAGACTTGGTAAGGCTTCTGCTTATAGCGATCGCGGTATTTGTGAGAAATGCGGGTATATGATTTTTTTCTTGCAATTTCAACATATTGGGGATTGATTTCCCAGCCAATTACATCTTTAGCGGTAGTTTTTATTTTTGTAAATGCTTGAATAAATGAACCAACTCCACAAGTTGGTTCTACAATTGTGTTGATTTTATCTAAGTAATTAGTTGCGATAATAGCTATCTTTTCTGCTAGATCAAGAGGCGTTTGAAAATCACCAAACTCTATATTTTTGCACGTCTTAATCACAATTTATTTAACTCGTTCAATCCCACTAATTTGTCCTGCTTTTTCAATAACTCTTGAATATTGTAGTCTCCAGAGATGGTTCTTTATGTTTTGATTCAATTTCTGAGAAGATTTTTGCTTCAGCTTGAAGTTGTTGAATGTTGAACTTAGTGGTCAAAATTATACCTTTTGATTTGTCCAAGATTTTAACTAAATTATTAGTGAAAAATCAATTCTCCTCGTCCAGCATCTAGGGTAACTGGATGCCCTACAGGTAAGGCTGCATTGACACCATCATGACCAAAAGGTAAATCTGATACTATGGGAATATCTAAGTCTTTTGAGCGATCGCGTAATACTTCTGCTACTGTCCAGCTATTAGTTCCTGGATAGGGTTCACAACGACTAAAACGACCCAAAGCAATACCTTTAATCTGTTTTAAAACTCCCATTAATCGCCACTGAGTTAACATTCGATCTATGCGATAGGGATATTCTGTGACATCTTCTAGGGCTAAAATTACCCCTTTCATCTCAGGTTGTAAAGATGTTCCTAGTAAATGAGTTGCTACTGTCAGATTACCTGGTAGTAAAAATCCGTCTGCTGTTTTATCATTCCAGCCGATCCCCTCTAATGTTGGAAGAGATTTACCAGCTAGATAGTTAAATAGTCTTTGTTGTGACCATTTCCCCTCACTTCCGATAGTAGTTAAAACAGGAGCATGAATACTTCCAATCCCTACTGTTGCTAAACTCCACAATAAACTAGTCACATCAGAAAACCCTATTACCCATTTCGGGGTAACTTCTTGATTCCAAGTCCAATCTTCTAGAAGTCTAGCGGAGCCATATCCGCCCCTAATACATAATATTGCTTTACATTCAGGGTTATTCCAAGCCGAAGCTAAAGCTTGCCTGCGTTGAGTATCTGTTCCAGCCAAATAACCTTCCTGACTGTCCCAATGCTCTCCCAATTCCACTCTATACCCTTGAGAACGCCAAACTTCAAGACCCTGTTCCAGTGCATCAGTTTTTTTTAATGCACCGCTAGGAGCGATCGCGATCGCTAAATCTCCAGGTTGTAAATAGGGGGGTAATTTATAGCAGTTCTTGTACTGATAAGCTACAGCAGCCTTAAGCTTTTTGTTCATTGTTGATTGATTGTTCATTGGGTGTACCGCATAACTGTGAGAACCGCTATCACCATCAGTCAATTAATTATTTACAGCTTAATATTGACGAATCAGTTGCTGATCGGAAACACTATTAAAGAAATTAGCATCTAATGCAAGATTGATCATTATAGGGAGTTGGAAGATAAATGATAAATGATAAATGTTTTAATCCTGGACTCTTGCTGAAAACATTATTAAATCAAAACAACTGGTTTCTATCTTTATTTCTATGGTTATTACTGATTTTACCTAGTCAAGCGATCGATCTTAGAGTGGCAATTAAGAAGAATGTACAGAATGTTAAAGTAGGTAGTTCCACTGGAGCAGTAGTTAAAGATGGTAGAGGGCAGAAACTTGGGGAAATAAAACCAATGGCTGCTATAGGGGTTAAAATGGACAGTAATCAGCTAATTTTAGACCGTCTTAAGGCAGGAGAATTAATTATCGAGCCTAGTGCTGATGGTTATGTCTGGATAGGCGATCGCTGGTATCGAGGAAAAACCCGTTTAGTACGCCAAGGTAATAAAATTACTGCCATTAATCAGGTAGATTTAGAAAAATATTTATACAGTGTAGTAGGAGCAGAAGCAGTTGCTAGTTGGCCCATCGAAGCTCTCAAAGCCCAAGCAGTTGCAGCTCGTTCCTATGCTTTATATAAAAGAAAAACTCAAAGTAATAATCTTTATGATGTAGATACCACCATTGGTACTCAAGTATATAAAGGCTTAGACACAGAGTACCTTACTACCCATGAAGCTGTGAATAGTACCACAGGACAAATTATGACCTATCAAGATCGGGTAATTTTGGCTGCTTTTCACTCTTCTTCTGGGGGTCATACAGAAAATGTCGAGGATATTTGGGTATCTCCTTTACCCTATTTACGAGGCGTAGTAGATTATGACCAAACATCCCCCGTATTTCAATGGCAAAAATCCATAGCTGTGAATCAAGCCAGTAGCTTACTGGGAGGAATTGGTAGAATCAAAGCTATGATTCCCGAAAAAACTACTCCTCGTGGGAGAGTAGTTACGATGAAAGTAGTGGGCGATCGCGGAACTGCTAAAGTGAGCGGTAAAAAAATACGGAAAGTTTTAGATTTACGCAGCACTTTATTTCGTATCACAGTTCAAGGTAATACCTTGCAAGTTTCTGGGAGAGGTTTTGGTCATGGCTTGGGTTTGAGTCAATGGGGAGCTTACCATTTAGCCAAACAAGGGGTAAATTATCATCAGATTCTGGCACATTATTACCAAAATGCCCGCTTGTCTCAGTTTAAATAGGGAGAAACTGGAGAGACAAGACAAGGAGGACAAGGAAGAGTGGGGAGATTATTACTCATTACTTATTACTTATTACTCCCTCCTCCTTCCTTATTCCTCATTACTAACTATATAAACTTGCTACATACTCCCCATATCCGTTGTAGGGTAAAGTTTCCTTAATTTCCCAAGACAAACCTGGACCAGTACTAATAAATTTCTCTGTAGCTTGAGACCAACGAGGATGAGGTTTATTAGGATTAACATTCGCCTCAAAATCATATTCTCTAGAGTCGATAGTATTCCAATAGGTTGCAGGTTGACTATCAAGAAATTCAATCTTGACAATAGATTTTGCCCCTTTAAAACCATATTTCCAAGGAATAACCATTCTTAAAGGTGCGCCATGTTGTTTGGGTAAATCATGTCCATAAATTCCCACGGCAAAAAAAGCTAACTCATTTGCCATTTCCTCAATTCTTAATCCTTCTTGATAGGGCCAAGGTAAAGATCCAATATGAAATCCTGGTCCTGTAGTAATTTCAGGGTCATAAAAAGAAGTAAAACGCACATACTTAGCTTGGGAGGTAGGTTCTACTGCTGCAATTAATTTTTGCATTGGGAAACCGATCCAAGGTAATACCATAGACCAAGCTTCTACACAACGGAAACGATAAACTCTTTCTTCTAAAGGGAATTTTTGTTTCAAATCATCGATATCGTAAGTTTGAGGATTTTTAACTAGTCCTGTAACTTCTACTTTCCAGTTTTCAGTAGGAAGTTTTTGAGCATCCAACCAAATTTTTTTGTTGCCACCAAATTCATAAAAATTATTATATTGTGCTGCTACTTGTTCTTCAGTAATCGGTCTTTTTAACTTAGAAAATGTAGGATTTTTCGTAAAATTGGCAATATTAGGTAAATTTAAGCTTGCTTCTAAAGCGGTTTGAGAAGCAGATTTTCCCACACCAGAAGTTGAAGATTGGCATCCTGTAAGAGGTAATATACTAGCCCCAATTCCAGCCCCAACTAAAGTTTTGAGAAACTTACGACGATTCCAATAGAGGTTTTCTGGGGTAATGTTATTTTCTGATATTGACCAGATTTTAGAAGTACGGATAAAATTCATCAATCAATCCATTTAATGTTATCTTTCACTTACTCAGTCTAGAGGAGTTAATAGACAACTGGAACTCAAAAGTAGTTTGATTAATTTTTCAACAATTAAAAAATTAATCAAATTTGCCGAGCCAAATTTTTTATCAATTCCAAACCAAGACATATTGATTTATACAACCAATCGTTACAAAAACTTAAAGCTTTTTGGCGCATTTATTTGTATGGATGATAATGATCTAGATGATTCTTATCATTAGATGGCTATAGCAAAGTACCAAAGAAATATTCCTATCTAATTACTATGTCTCCCAACAACTCTTTTGAGTCTTCCTCCAATTTCTCCAAAAACCAATTAGGCTATGATCCAAGACTGTCTTTGGCAGTTAATAACAACGAACAAAATGGAGCAAGATATCCCACTAATCCCAAAGAGGATAACAGAGGTAATAAAATCATCCATAGCAACGTTGCCAAAATTAAAGTGATGGGCGTAGGCGGTGGAGGTTGTAACGCCGTTAACCGCATGATCGATAGTGGAGTAGAAGGAATAGAATTCTGGGCAATTAATACTGACGCGCAAGCCTTAGATCGAGCTCAAGCGGAACAAAAACTACAAATCGGACATAAAATTACCAGAGGTTTGGGTGCAGGGGGAAATCCTGCTATTGGTCAAAAAGCTGCCGAAGAATCACGGGATGAAATTGCTCACGCTTTAGAAAATACCGATTTGGTGTTTATTACTTCAGGAATGGGTGGCGGTACAGGAACAGGAGCAGCACCTATTGCAGCAGAAGTTGCTAAGGAAATGGGCTGTTTAACTGTAGGCGTAGTAACTCGTCCTTTTTCTTTTGAAGGAAGAAGACGCACTAAGCAAGCAGAAGAAGGAATCAATGCTTTTCGTAGTCGAGTTGATACTTTAATCGTGATTCCTAATAATCAACTTTTGACAGTGATTTCTCCTGAAACTCCAGTTCAACAAGCCTTTCAGGTGGCAGATGATGTTTTGAGACAAGGGGTTCAAGGCATTTCTGATATTATTACTGTGCCAGGGTTAATCAATGTTGATTTTGCCGATGTTAAAGCGGTAATGGCAGATGCAGGTTCAGCTTTAATGGGTATTGGCGTTGCTTCGGGTAAATCTCGCGCCAGAGAAGCAGCTAGCGCAGCCGTATCTTCTCCTTTACTAGAATCTTCCATTCATGGTGCTAAAGGAGTGGTGCTTAATATTACTGGAGGCTATGATCTAACGCTTCATGAAGTTAATGCTGCTGCGGATAGTGTTTATGAAGTGGTAGATGATGATGCCAATATTATCTTTGGTGCAGTAATTGATGAACGTATGGAAGGAGAAATACGCATTACTGTTATTGCCACAGGCTTTGATGGTAGTGAATCCCCTGGGGAAACTACCCAGCAAAAAACTGAACAACCGTCAATATTTTCTTCTCTACCCCAGCCTCCTGTATCTAAAACCCCTCCTAGAGATACCCCTAAAGAACGCAGCCCTATTGAAATTCCCGATTTTCTGCAAAGAAGAAGAGGTTTTCCCAGAAGCTAAAGTTCAATGATTAAAGTAGCTTTAACTATTGCTGGTTCTGATAGTGGTGGTGGTGCAGGAATTCAAGCCGATTTGCGTACCTTTGCTTTTCATGGAGTTCATGGCACAAGTGCTATTACTTGTGTCACGGCTCAGAACACGGTAGAAGTAACTCAAGTTATTCCCATAGAAAGCTCCATGGTGACTGCTCAAATAGACACAGTGATTAAAGACATCAGGGTAGATGCGGTTAAAACAGGAATGTTATTTAATCAGGAAATTATTGAACAGGTAGCAGCACAAGTAGAGCAACATCATCTCACTAATTTAGTCCTCGATCCTGTAATGGTCACTCGCGCCGGAGTTAAAATAATTGATGATCGCGCTATTTCCAGTTTGACTCAGCTACTATTTCCCCAAGCTCTGATTGTCACCCCCAATCGCTACGAAGCTCAAATTCTTAGTGGAATTGAGATTAATAACCTAGAAACAATGAAGCAAGCTTGTCAAATAATTCATCAGGAACTACAAGCCAAAGTAGTCTTGCTCAAAGGAGGTTCCATGTCAGGAGAATTGCAAGGAGTTGATATCTATTATGATGGAAATAATTGGCAAATTTTAACGGGAGAAATAGTTAAAACCCAAAATACTCATGGCACTGGTTGTACTCTTTCAGCAGCGATCGCAGCCAACTTAGCTAAAGGAAAAGATTTATTTACAGCAGTTAAATTAAGCAAAAACTATCTTACTACAGCTTTAAAATACTCTTTAGATATTGGGCAAGGAAGTGGTCCAGTTGGTCATTTTTTCCCAATTTTGACCGTGTCCTAAAGGATACCGCTTCGCATAGCGGTCATGGTTAAGAAGCGCGCGAGGGATGCTTCTGGTTAAGAAGCATATCCAACGGTGCGCGTTCCCTAGATGAGGAAACCTCATCGGGGTCGCACCGCAATCGCGTAAGAACCATCTCTAATCACGGTGTTGTCTGAATCAATTGAATAGGAAAAAACGTGAAACTAGCAACAAAAATTGAGGCAATTCTCTACATCAAAGGACGACCTCTTTCTATAGAAGAGATAGGAGCTTTATTGGAATATGAAACAGATTGCGATCGCGCAGCGCCTCGCCTTGGGCGAGATCGCACATTAGACAATTTTACCGACCGCGACATGATCCAAGAAGGTTTAATCGAATTAATGAACGACTATGCCCATCGTGATAGTGCTTTAGAAATTGTCGAAACCAATTTAGGTTATAGTCTACAACTTAAATCTAGCTACAATAGTTTGCTCAAAGATTTAATTCCAGCAGAATTAGGAAAAGGAGCATTAAGAACTTTAGCTGCGATCGCGCTTAAAAATCCCATCTTACAAACAGATTTGATTGAATTACGGGGAAGTAGTGCTTATCAACAAGTTTCCGAACTAGTAGAATTAGGATTTATTCGGAAAAAACCCCAAACTGATGGTCGTTCCTATTGGTTAGAAGTTACCGATAAATTTCACCAATATTTTGAAATTCAACAAATGTTAGCTTCTTGAAGAAGTCATTGTTACTCAGATTATTAATTACCCTGAATTGAAGATTATCCTTTCTTTTCACTTGGGTGAAGATTCCATATTGCTTGATCCTGTTTCTGCAATTCAGTAGCGATTCGAGTCAATATTGTGTAAAAGTAGAGAGGGAATATATGCAAAATTTGGAAAGGAATGATCTTTAATTTCGATTTTCTCGATTCTGAACAACAAAACCAAGATTGCAATAACCTTATGCAATATCTTCGTGAGCAACACCCGGAAGTATTATCCAGAATTGCTCAATCTGCCAGCCCAGAAGTCAAAGAAATTATTTCACAAAATGTCCAAGGTTTAGTGGGAATGCTGCCTACAGGTGACTTTAACATTAAAGTCACAACAGATAAAGAGAATTTAGCTCATCTTTTAGCATCTGCTATGATGACTGGTTATTTCCTCTGTCAAATGGAAAAACGCAGGGATTTAGAAGAAAGTGTTTTTGGCTCTGATTCTCTCAATCAAACTTCTGAAGCGGGAGAAAGCCCAGAATCGGAATAATGTGGGAAATAAGAGATTTCTTGAGAGGGAAAGGTAGACTAGATCTTTCCCTCCTATTGTTATATCTGCACCACCTTAACCACCTTTGCTAAAGGTCAACATAATTAATATCGAAAGTAGCATTCCTGGACTAAGCAAAAGTGCAAGAGTTAATAGTTCGTTAGAAGTCATGTCGCAAATAATTGAAGATTATAAGATTAATTATCTTCACAGTAGCTCTACATTCTGTGCTTTTTGATATTAGTCTAGAATTTATTAATTTTTCACCTGTTAGAAGTAGCCAAAATTAGACTCTTTAGGTTCAAAGAGTCTAATCCTAGCCTTTACAAGCTGGGATATTAATCTTTAATAGAAAAAAATAATAGCTACTATATCAATTTCTCCGATCAGATCGTGGCTGCACACCAAATACTTAGTCAAACTTAGGTAAAATTAGGTAAAACCTTGGATTTGTTAGACAAAAATTTATATTACCTAGTTTCTATTCATTCTAAAGTATAGTATTCCCACTTATCAAACATTATTACCCCACAATATCTACTCGTTCTTAAATTCAATGGCTGCTTTATATAGCAACATAGAAGGAGATATGCACTCTTGTTTGATGAGTGGAGAAAAGATTGGCATTATTGAAAAATCACTTCAGTCTAAATATCAAGTTGATAGCACTACGGTGAGAAATGTCTATCAAAATCTAAAAGGAAAGCATAAAAGTATTAAAGAACTAAGAAAAACTCGGATTAAAGATTTAAAATCGACTATCAAAAGTATTCAGTCGGCAATTAAAAAACGCCTCAAAAAGAAAGTTGTTACTCAAAAAGACCGATTTATTATTCATCAGAAAAAGCGTAGATTAGCGATTAAGCAACACAAGCTCGACAAGCTATTAAATGGCAATTTATCTCTATGCTTTGGGACGAAAAAATTGTTTCTCGCCCAATTCAATTTAGAAGCAAATGGCTACAACAGTCATGATGAGTGGTTGGCAGACTGGAGAAAAGCCAGAACATCTAATTTCATGATGGTGGGAGCAAAAACTTATGGGGGTGGCAATCAATTATGCAGACTAACCAGTGATGGTGAATTAAGCATAACTGTGCCGACCTGCTTGCTTCATCAGTTTGGCTCTCATGTTAAATGTGATGGTATTAAGTTTAAACATGGTCAAACTTTTATTGATCTTGCTCTAACATCAACAAGACACAAAAGAGGAAATAGTTATCGCAACGGTACAGAGAAAGCAGTAACTCATCGTTTTGTGAGAAAGAAAGACAGATGGTATCTTCATACCACGGTTGAACTTCCTGATATTCCTTGGATTAGTCACAGCCAAAATGGTGCTATTGGTATTGATTTAAATGTTAAAAATATTGCCTGGGCTTATTGCGATTATGAGGGCAATCTCCAGCACCATGGTCAAATCAATATTGACCTAGAAGGCAAATCATCAGGTCAAGCTACCCATATCTTATCTCAGGCTATTGGGCAAATAATTGAGATTGCCCTAGACCAAAAATGTCCTTTAGTAATTGAAAAACTAGATTTTAGTAGTAAAAAAACTAGACTAAGAGAGCATGGGAAAGGCTACGCCAAGATGCTCTCACAATTTGCTTACTCTAAGTTTTCTGACTTAGTCCATTCCAAAGCTAGATTATCTGCGATTCAAGTGGTAGAAATCAATCCAGCTTATTCGAGTTTGATTGGCATGATTAAGTTTATGGGTCTTTACGGGTTAAATAGTGGTACATCCTCTGCATTAGTCCTCGCCCGTAGAAATTTTCGATTCTCTGAACGTTTGCCTAGATGCCTTAACGCTTTATTACAGCCAGTGGATTCTAATAAACACGTATGGCATTATTGGGCAACGACATCAAAGTTACTGAAGGGTTGCTATAGGCACAGTTTCTTTAATGTGAGAATCAGGTTTGGGGTCAAGCCTAATATCCAAAGTTCTTGGGAGAAAAGGAAGATATTGGGCAAAAGTATACTTACTCCAACAATACCTAGTTATCCACTGTGCTTGGGGTAACGTTTGCCTAAATTTGCCTAAGTTTAAGTAGATTTTAAGTAGCGCGTAAAACTGACAGTAATTTAGTAAAATCATCTGGTAAAGGTGCAATAGCCTCAATGACTTTTTCGGATAGGGGATGAATTAAGGTTAGCTTTCTAGCGTGGAGAACTTGACCAGAAAGATTGACTCCTATAGAACGATTAGAACCATATACCATGTCTCCCACTAACGGGTGTCCCATATAACTACTGTGAACTCTTATTTGATGGGTACGCCCTGTTTCTAGGACAAATTCCATTAAGGTATAGTTGCCCAATCTTTCTTTAACTTCCCAGTGAGTAATGGCATTTCTGCCTCCCTTTTCTACAACTGCCATTTTTTTGCGTTCTACGGGATGACGACCGATAGGAAGGTCAATTTTGCCTTTTTCCTCCCTAGGATTACCATAGACGATTCCCCAGTACTCCCTTCTAGCAGTTTTAGCTTTGATTTGATTCTGTAAATGATGGTGAGCGCGATCGCTTTTTGCTACAACAATTGCACCAGTGGTATCCTTATCTAGACGATGGACAATCCCTGGACGCTCTACACCACCAATACCAGCTAAATTATCACAGTGATGGAGTAGGGCATTAACTAGTGTTCCCTGATAATGTCCAGGTGCAGGATGTACTACCATTCCCGCAACCTTATTAATAATAATTAGTTCTGTATCTTCATAAAGAATATCTAGGGGGATAGCTTCTGGCTGAATGTCTAATTTTTCCACAGGGGGAATTGTTAGAGAAATACGATCTCCTGGAACTAATTTTAACTTTTTACTATGGCAAACTTGCTCATTGACTTCGACCTTACCGTCTTTAATGAGTTTTTGTAGCCTGGAACGGGATATATGGGGGAACTGCGCTGATAACCATTGATCTATACGTTCTCCCTTCGAGGAAGACATTACGCGATCGCTGATGGCGGTATTTTTGCTAGGAGCGTTACTATCTGTTACTTGTAATTCGATCTTTTCACCCGCTTCTCCCACTCAACTACTAAACCTGCAATAATCAACTAATAAATATTACCTCAGTTTGTTAAAATTCTTTTAGTTAGTAGGAGAAAATTAAAATGTTAACTCTCAAAATCGTAGTCTATATAACGGTATTTTTCTTTATCGGTCTATTTATTTTTGGATTCCTTTCCAGCGATCCTTCTCGTAATCCTGGTCGTCAAGATCTTGAGTAATCGACAAAAGCAATTTAGAAAAAGCGTGGGTAGAGCGAACCGCACAAGCCATAGCATACTTGGGGCATAGGATAAGCACTACTAATCAGAGGGGTTGTTGCTAGAAGTAAATTCCAGCAACAACCCCTCACTAATATTCAGGTAATATTGGGACTTTTTGCGAGAAAATTCTATTTTTGGTAAAATTAACTATAATAATTATGGTAAAAATAACTATAATTACTCAACTAGATAAATTAAGGAAAACTTGCGATCGTGTTTGCTACAGTTCAACCTCCCAATACCATAAATTCTATACCTAACGACCTATTTGCAGCGATAAGGGAACTAAAAAAAGACCTAAACGCTATTATCCTCGCTCACTACTATCAAGACTCTGATATCCAAGATATTGCTGACTATATAGGTGACTCCCTAGGCTTGTCTCAAAAAGCAGCGAGTACCAATGCGGATGTAATTGTCTTTGCTGGCGTACATTTCATGGCAGAAACAGCAAAAATTCTCAATCCCGATAAATTAGTCTTATTACCTGACTTAGAAGCTGGTTGCTCTCTGGCTGATAGTTGTCCACCCCAAGAATTTAAGGCTTTTAAAGAAGCCCATCCAGGTCATCTAGTCATTTCGTACATCAACTGCACCGCAGAGATTAAAGCCATGAGCGATATTATCTGCACTAGTTCTAATGCAGTTAAGATCGTTAATCAAATACCCCAAGATCAACCGATAATCTTTGCCCCAGATCGCAATTTAGGTCGTTATGTAGCAGAACAAACAGGTAGAGATTTAGTATTGTGGCAAGGTAGCTGTATTGTTCATGAAACCTTTTCGGAAAAGAAAATTGTTCAACTACAGATGCAATATCCCGAAGCTGAAATTATTGCTCATCCTGAATGTGAACCTGCCGTATTAAGCCATGCTAAATATATAGGCTCCACTACTGCTTTACTCAAATACAGTCAACAGAGCCAGAGTTCTACTTTTATTATTGCTACCGAACCTGGTATTATTCACCAAATGGAAAAAGCAGCACCAGATAAAAAATTTATTCCTGCTCCTGCCATGAACAATTGCGCTTGTAATGAGTGTCCCTATATGCGCCTCAATACCTTGGAAAAGCTATATCTAGCGATGAAAAATAAAAAGCCAGAAATAACTCTTGCTGAAGATATCCGCATCGCAGCCTTAAAACCCATTCAAAGAATGTTGGAAATGTCCTAAACTATGGGTTATCGTTGGATTTCGCTGCTGGGATTATTGGTTTTTATCGGCATTAGCTATCTTGCTTCTAATAATCGTAAGTCTATTCCTTGGAATACTGTACTTTGGGGAATAGCTTTACAGCTGATTTTAGGGGTTTTAATTCTAAAAACTACCACTGGTTTAGCAGTTTTTCAATTTCTCGGCTCCCTTATCCAACAGTTTTTAAATTTTTCTGATCAAGGGGCAAAACTAGTTTTTGGCGATGGCTTTGAAGAACATTTCATCGCTTTTAAAATCTTACCCACGATTATCTTTTTTTCAGCGTTTATCTCTTTGCTCTATCACTACCAAATTTTGCCTCGTATAGTGACAATCATGGGATGGGTAATGATGAAGACAATGAAGACTTCGGGTGCAGAATCTTTAAGCTGTGCAGCTAATATTTTTGTGGGACAAACCGAAGCACCTTTATTAATTAAACTCTATCTATCAGGATTAACTAGATCAGAACTTCATGCGGTGATGACAGGGGGTTTTGCTACCATTGCGGGCGGAGTAATGGCTGCTTATATTGCTTTTGGCATTCCTCCAGAACATTTACTGTCTGCCTCTGTGATGTCAGCTCCCGCAGCTTTGGCTATTGCTAAAATTTTTTACCCAGAAACTGAAAAACCCCAAACTCAAGGCAAAATTGAAGCTTTACCTGAATCAGAATATGTCAATGGAATCGACGCTATTACTACTGGCACTATTGAAGGGCTGAAATTGGCTCTTAATGTGGGAGCGATGTTGATTGCTTTTTTGGGACTATTGGCTCTGTTTAATGCTGTATTAGCTTTTCTGGGTAATCAAATCGGAATTCCAGTTTTGTCCTTAGAAAAGATTTTTTCCTATGTTATGTTTCCTATAGCTTGGTTAATGGGAGTTCCTATATCTGATTGTCAGAATGTAGCACCTTTATTGGGCAAAAAGCTGATTTTTAACGAATTTTTAGCTTATTTAGATTTAAAAGACTTAATTACAGGAGATGTTCCTGCTATCTCTGAACGGGGAAAAATTATTGCTACTTATGCTCTTTGTGGTTTTTCTAACATTGGCTCAATTGGAATTCAAATTGGCGGAATTAATGCGATCGCACCTTCTCGTCAACAGGATTTAGCTCAGTTAAGTATTAGGGCTTTAGTTGCTGGTTCAATTGCTTGTTTTATGACTGCTTGTGTGGCAGGAATTTTGATTTAGATTTAACTCCAATGAATTAACACAATACTTGCAGAAGGATTAATTATCAATTTCTCTATTTGTTCTCGATTCTTGTTTTTAATACAGACAATTGAATTAATTGCTCAATAGGAGAAACAAAATGATTAAATTACAGTTCTTGGGTCAATCTTATTATAGAAATAATCCTGAAATTGAAACCGAAATTTCTGAGCAAACTGCACGATTTCGTGGCAATTCCTATAGTATTCGTCGTCCAGTCAAAGTTTCTAAATCTGAATTGGGTTTTAAAAAATATCGTGGAGTTTTCTATAATCACTAAAAATTATCGTATTCAGGTACTTGAAAGCCCCGTCTACGGGTAAACCGCGTAGGTTTGCGGACTGTCCTGCCCGTCTTCGCTATCAAGTCGTAACAGCAAATCTGTGACAATTTGTCCCATACGTTCGCTTGCGTTGCAGATATGCTTTAAGTATAGTTTTTCTGTGTCCTTTGTTGGCTCGTGTTCGTATTTTTGTTCCAACAGTTGAGCCAACCCTATAATTGCTGTTAGAGGATTGCTTAAATCATGGGAGACTATATATCTAATGGCTTCTAATTCTCGATCTTTAGCTTCTAACTGTAAGGTTAGAGTTTTGAGTTGGTCTGTTATCCGTTTATTTTCTATGGTATAGCGGAGGGTAAGAACCAATATATCTTCTCTTATATTCTCTTTGACTAAATAATTTTCGGCTTCTTGAGCGATCGCTTGAATTGCCAAATTTTCATCATTAATACCAGTGAGAATTATAATTGGAATCCTCGAAGCTTTGGCTGCCATTTTTTTTAGAGTTTCTAGTCCTTCACTATCTGGTAAAAAAAGATCTAGTAAAATTACATCAATAATTTCTCGGTCGAGAATAGTGATCGCTGCTTCTAAACATTGAACCTGAATTAGATGATAATCAAATACTTTGCCTGCTTCTAATTTTTCCTGTATCGACCAAACATCACTAGGATTGTCTTCTACCAATAAGATCTTGAATGGGTTTGACACGATTAAGCTTGAATAATTTTTGATTGTATATTTCAAGCCTATATTCTTCAGGAAAATAGTTCAATTTTTTAGCTGATTTTGATATATTTCTATGCGATCGCGTCCTTTTTGTTTCGCTAAATAAAGTGCTGCATCTGCTGCTAATATTAAACTTGAAGCTTCAGAATTAAGGGCAGGAATCAGGCTGGCAACTCCTAAACTAATTGTCAGGCGATCGCTTGTTTGGGAACTAGCATGGGGAATATTTAAGGCTTTAACCTGGGAACGAATATTATTGGCAACTACTTCAGCCCCGTCAAGATTAATATCGGGCAAAATAACGATTAACTCTTCACCACCATAACGAGCAACTAAATCTTTGGGACGTTTAACTGCGACATTAATAGTTTGTGCTACTTGCTGTAAACAGCGATCGCCTTCCAGATGACCATAGGTGTCATTATACAGTTTAAAATTATCGATATCGATCATAATTATAGACAAAGATGTTTGATTTCTGATAGCATTCCCCCATTCTCGCTGGAGAAAATCTTCAAAATGAACGCGGTTAGCAATTCCTGTTAGCTTGTCGGTAGTAGAAAGTAAAAATAGCTTTTGGAGTTGCCGATTTTGGCGTTCTAGTTCAAAAGTACAATTTTTAACCTGTCTGGCTAATTCACGATTTGTTTGTTGTAAATAAAGCCTACGTTGATGTATTTTTTTAAAGTAATACATTCGCTCTACAGCATAATTAATCGAACGAATTAAAATATCAGTCGTTATTTGCTGTTTAACTAAGTAATCTTGTGCGCCCTGCCTGACTGCTTCTAAAGCCAAAGACTCATCTTTTAACCCAGTTAATAATACTATTGGTAATTTTAAAGCTATTTCTTTTAAACTTAAAAAAGTCTCTAATCCTTGACTATCAGGTAATCCAATGTCAAGCAAAATAATCTCGAAACACTTTTGTTTGAGACATTTAATTGCTGATGTCAATTTCTCCACATGAGTAATATCGAATTGAATACCGTCAGCCCGGGCTAATTGTTCTTGCAATAAAAAAGCATATTCTGGGTCATCTTCAACCAAAAGAGTTTTAAGCTGCATTATTTTTCAGCTAATATCAAGGTACACAAATATTTGTTATTGATAGGGGGATGAATGAGAATTTAAGACTATTTATCTCATTTATCTGTAATCTTACTATATGTAACTAAATTATTAACAAAAAAACAACAAATTAGAGTTCCAGGTTCAAACCTATGCTTATTCCGTTTTGCTTTATTGTTGCTACAGATGAGTGATAGGGAGACGGGGAGAATGGGGGACTGGGAGATTTATTTGTAGTAAAATTTCTTGAAATTGGTATTATAATATTTCCGAAGTTTTGTCAGTCAACCAGCATTAAGCATTATATATTTTGTTTATTAAGAATTTGGATATAAAGATTTTTAAATAAATTTATTATTTAGCAATTATACCTAATAAGTAAGCTACACCACCTAATATGAAACTAATATGAAAAAATCAGATAGTTGTGACGATAATCGCTTCTTTGTGGTAGGTATTGGAGCTTCCGCGGGAGGATTACAAGCTTTAGAAGAGTTTTTTGAAAATATTCCCCAGGATATCGGCTTAATATGTGTTTCACTTCTTTAGCCCAAGAATATCGCGATCGCACTATGGGAGTGCTGCTTTCAGGTACGGGAAATGAGTGATAAGCAAATCTTAATTGTTGATGATGACAATAATGTACGAGCAACCGTACAACTTTCTCTTCAAGCAACAACTAATTGGGAAATTTTCATCGCTGGTTCGGGAAAAGAAGGCTTATTCTTAGCACAAACCAAACTACCAGACTTAATTCTTCTCGATGTGATGATGCCCGATCTTGATGGGATTGAAGTTTTACGCCAATTGCGGAGCAATAGTGCAACTCAAGCAATCCCCATTATTTTTCTGACGGCAAAAACCCTAGTAAAAGAACAAAAACAACTCAAAGATTTAGAAGTCCAAGGAATAATCCCCAAACCATTCGGCGCTATAGATTTAGAAAAACAAATTTGTCTTTTAATGGATTGGTAAACTTTCTTCTTGATGCTCTTTTGTCACTTTCGGATACTGAGATCGCTACACCCCTTAACTTATGACAAATGGCTATTAATTGCTTGCCCCTCTTTCTATCAATAACTTGGCAACTTGACCATAGTCGTTAAACTGAGATAGCATCAAGGCTGTATAACCACCCCTATTGCGAATATTAAGATCAACTTGATTAGTATCTAATAATAACTGAACTATCTCTAAATAACCGCGATGGCTCGCCCACATAAGAGCAGTAGCTCCTGAATTATCTTGCAAATTTACATCTGGATCAGCTTTAAGGATGATTTTAGCCATTTTTAAGTTTCCTTGGTCGCTGGCTGCCATTAGTAGGGTTTTTCCACTACGAAGTTGTTTGTTGGGATCACCTTGATTTTCTAAAAATATTTCTACTAAATTAGTATCTTGGCGTAAAAAAGCGAGAGTCAGGGGTGTTTCTCCATTGTTTTCCAAATTGGGATTAGCACCAAATTGGAGTAAGATTCTAGCGATCGCAAAATAACCGTGAAGAGAGGCTAAAATTAAGGGAGTATCACCTAAATTATTTTTAATATCTGGTGTTGCACCAGTTTCTAGGAGAATTCTAACTATATCCTGGTAATTTTCCAAAGTTGCTAGATGTAGGGGAGTATCTCCATTATTATCTTGAGTATTTACTTCTGCACCAGCTTGGACTAGATAATTTACCATATTGCGATTGCCGTTAATTGCAGCAATGGCGAGAGGAGTTTCTCCTTCTGCTGTAGCTAGATTGAGATCGGCTTGATGAGCAATTAAAGTTTTGACTATATTCACATTACCTTGTTCTACACCAATAGTTAAAGGTGTTTCTCCCTGGCTATCTTGATGATTAATTGCTGCACCACTCTTAAGTAATTCTGCTACAATCTCACTGTGATTACCTCTAATGGCAAGGTTTAAGCAAGTGTCTCCATCTTTATCTTCAATATCGACTCTGGCTCCTGCTGCTAACAATAATTTGACTATCTGCAAATAACCTCGATATACTGCGATCGCGATCGCAGGAGTACCATCATCATTAATCCCATTAATATCTGCTCCCGCTGCAATCAAGATTTTAACTACTTCAATCTGATTTTTAGCTGCTGCTATCATCAGGGGGGTGATCAGATGAGGCTGCTTAGGATAATTAATATCTGCACCAGATTGAATTAATAACTCTACAATTTCGCGATCGCCATTTTGAGCAGCATATAGTAAAGGAGTAGTAAATGTTTCATCTTGGGTATTAGGATCGACTCCTTGATTCAACAACTCTCCAATTAGCTTTAATTTATTAACTCCTAAATCGCTGCGAGTCTCTTTTACTACTTGTAGTAGCTCTTTTCCCTGATGATACATTGTCTATCTACACTAATCAAATTGCCTACATCTCTAACAGTAAAACAACTCAATCCTAGTTAGTAGGACTTAGTTTACTAATATTGACACAGCCTTGATCGGACTAAATACTTAAATTAGATATATGATCAATCTTGACTTAAGTTCAACAATACTCCTTTATGCTAAGTTAATTTTTATAAAGATTTATAACCGATTTGAGGAAGCACAATAAATATGGCACTTGAAATACCTGATGTAATCAAAACTTGGTCGCAGTTTGGTCATCCCATACTAATGTGGGTTTTACTTGGTTTAACTGGCTATGCTCTCTATCTTGGTATCCAAAGTCGTCGTACCCGTACCGCAGATAAAGATACAAGGAAAAACCTGATTAAGAAAAATTTTAAAGATCGACATCATCAGATAGGCTCGATCTTATTATCTCTAATGGTTCTGGGAACTATTGGCGGAATGGCTGTTACCTACATCAACAATGGTAAATTATTTGTGGGTCCCCATTTATTAGCAGGTTTAGGAATGGTAGGGATGATCGCTACTTCTGCTGCTTTAGTACCTTATATGCAAAAAGGTAACGAATTAGCTCGCTACACCCATATTAGTCTCAACATAATTTTATTAGGTTTGTTTGGTTGGCAAGCAGTTAGTGGAATGCAAATTGTGCAAAAAATACTTGAAAATATGTAATTGTTGGTTAACATTGTCAAATAAAACAGAGCATGGTGTAAAAAAAACTTTGTATTACAAAGATTTACACCATATTTTTTTCCTATTTGTTCAGAGAAGCTTGTGAACTACCCAACACCAACCTTCGGTATGGTGCTGGGCTTCTGCCAGATAAGCTAAAAAAATATCCAATGAGCAGATTCTTGACACATTATCTTGTAGATTCAAATTATTTCCTAAGATAGAAAAGATAAAAGCTCTAATTTGTTACAATTGTTTACAATGTCTGCCATATTCATTCCCAATTAATTATGTCTCCATCTACTTTGTCCCCTTCGTCCCCACCCCAGGAAGATAATTCTATTAAATATCCATCCTTAGCCTCAGAAATTGATTTAGATGTCAGTGATGAGCCCGATGCTGAATGGCGTTACAATCCAGAAAGAATTAACCGTCAGTATAATCGC
Source organism: Xenococcaceae cyanobacterium MO_188.B19 (assembly GCA_030065715.1). Lineage (GTDB taxonomy): Bacteria > Cyanobacteriota > Cyanobacteriia > Cyanobacteriales > Xenococcaceae > JASJCP01. The sequence goes on from JASJDF010000015.1 coordinate 24,006, forward strand.
CGACCTTGGGCAGTTTTAGGAAGATTAAGTAATATTCTGCTTACCTTTGGTTCATTTATACTGGGATTGTGGTGGGATAAAGTAACAGGAAATCAAGCGAAGAATGAGAAATTGCGTGCTGCTAAATTAGTCAAAATCTTGACTAAACTTGGTCCTGCATACATCAAAATTGGGCAAGCATTATCAACTAGACCAGATTTGGTTTCTCCTGTATATTTAGGAGAGTTGTCAAAGCTACAAGACCAACTACCTTCTTTTGATAATCAAATTGCTTTTCGCTTCATCGAAGAGGAATTGGGTAAGCCACCCCAAGAAATTTATGCAGAATTGTCTCCTAAACCCATAGCTGCTGCATCTTTAGGACAAGTATATAAAGCAAAACTCAAAACAGGAGAAACCGTTGCAGTAAAAGTTCAAAGACCCGACCTAATTCGTCGTATTACCCTAGATATCTTTATTATGCGGGGTATAGCAGGATTTGTACAAAAAAATGTAGGACGAGTCAGATCGGATTTGATGGCAATTACGGATGAATTAGCAGAAAGAGTTTTTGAAGAAATTAACTACACCCAAGAAGGACGTAACGCCGAAAAATTCAATAAACTCTATGGTTACATGGAGGAAATTTATGTACCCAAAATTTACTGGGAATATACAGGAAGACGTGTCCTGACAATGGAATGGATTACGGGAACAAAACTTACTAATATTCAAGAAGTTCAAGCCAAAGGTATTGATGCAACTCACTTGGTAGAAGTAGGGGTAGAATGCTCCCTCAGACAACTGTTGGAACATGGTTTTTTCCATGCTGACCCCCATCCTGGTAACTTACTGGCAATGGAAGATGGCAGACTCGCTTACCTAGATTTTGGCATGATGAGTCGTATTAAACCTTATCAACGTTATGGCTTAATCGAAGCAGTAGTTCATTTGGTAAATCGGGATTTTGAGTCTTTGGGACAAGACTATATCAAGCTAGACTTCCTGACTCCTGATACTGATCTAACACCTATTATTCCTGCTTTATCTAATGTTTTTGGTAATGCTTTAGGTGCAAGTGTGGCAGAGTTGAACTTCAAAAGCATCACCGATCAGATGTCGGCGATGATGTACGAATTTCCTTTTCGTGTCCCTGCTTACTATGCTTTGATTATCCGTTCTATGGTCACTTTAGAAGGTATTGCGATCGGAATTGACCCTAATTTTAAAGTACTTAGTAAAGCTTATCCTTATATTGCCAAACGTCTCCTAACTGACCCCGCACCAGAGTTGCGAGCTTCCCTGAAAGACTTACTATTTAAAGAAGAAGGTTTCCGTTGGCATCGCTTAGAAAATTTGATGAAAAATGCTAACAACTCTAGAGATTATGATTTTGACAAAATAGTAGATCAAGCTTTAGACTTTCTCTTCTCAGATAGAGGTTTATTTATAAGAGATCGACTGGCTGATGAAATTGTTAATACTTTAGATAATCTAGGACGTAGAACTTGGTTTAACTTTTCTTCCGTTTTTCGGGAGCAAGTTGGTTTAGCAGTCCAAGAAACCCCTGTAGAGCTGCGAGAAGAATCTTATAGCGTTAAACACATTAAGAACATTATTCAGATTTTGCAGCAAACTCCAGGTTTCGATCCAACTCGCACAGTGGGAGTTGTGATGAAAATTATTACTAAACCCGAAACCCAACAACTAGGACAAAATGTAGCAGGAAAACTCACACAAAAATTAGCAGCCAGATTAATTAGGAATCTCTTGCTTGAGAATACTCCTGTATCCCAATCTTATTCTCAACCAAGTTTACCTTCTGGGATGAGTAACAAGTAAAAGTTTATTCGTAGTAGTAGTAATAAAAAAAGAACCACCTACAAGATGGGGTATGAATGGTGGTTCATAAAAGAACTTAAACTCTCCATTATTTACTCCAGTGAAATTAGGGATTTTTATGCAATTAGTAACATATCTTTACATAACTTAATTAAACCGCTTTGATTTGTTTATGAATCTCTAAGCTAACTTGTTGGTTAAACTGAGCTAAAATTGGTCATTGATTAACAATTTTTCAGTCATATCAGCAAGTTCGTTTAATTCTTGTTCAAGTTTCCAGGCTTTTTGTTGATAATCTTGTTTTTTTTCTAAGGCAGCACGAGCCAAGTCATCACGATCGCGTTTTAGTGCTTCTTTTGCTACCTTTTGCCAAGATTCTATTTCGGCAATTGTTTGTTTATATTCAGGTTGTATCTGATCCCAAACTACTTTAATGTCGCTCAGTGCTTCTTGTACTAGTCGCTCCGCATTATTATGGTCAGTTTGTTTAAGCGATCGCTTAATAAGTTCATATAACTTGGTTTTGTTAAACTTGCCCATAATTGGGATAAAGTCTTTAATTTGTTTGCTATAACTAATTCCAGTTTTACACCAAGTAGCAAAATGTTCGCAATTATTAAATAAAAGACTATATTTAGCTTCTCCGAGTCTATTTTCGGCTCTAGCCACTACAACCTCAGAAACAAAGCAAAACCCTTGACTATAGTTTTTGATCGATACTTGATTACCTCGACTAAAAGTTGCAAAGGAAGTTCTTTCGACAATTTCGCTGGGTTTACGATAATGAATCACCGTCCCATCACCGCAATCAATACCGTGATGTTCATACATACTGTCAAAATCCCAAAGATTCCGATATACGTAAATTTGATCGCCTCGCATATATTTAAGGATTAACCAACAATAAATTCATAATAGCTTTTTGTTAATTGATTTTGATTGGTATTTCACTGTAATTAATCGTTAAAGTATTGATATATCAGAGAGGATTAGCTAATTCAGAAATAGTATTCCTAATGTTTTAATATGATATCGTCACAACCTTGTAATTGAGTCAATTATTATTTCGTAGGGTAGACAAAGTTTAACTATTAACTATTAAAATATCAGCATCTAAGCATAATTTATTGCCCACTAAAACCCAAATTATTTTACTTTACTAATATTGCGATCGCCGAGTGCCTGCCTTCGTCAGACCGCGTATATATTAGGGAAATAATTATTTAATCTGACAAATTAATTTAAGCAATAACCAACATATCACGCTATAATTATCTAACTTGAATTTAAGCGTGAAAGTCAATATTTTTACCTCTTAAACAAGCAATTCAAAAAAAAAGATTGACGAGAAAATTAATTATTTTTGGATATATTTGCAATTTAGTCTGACTTGTGATAAATTATTTTCATAATGGTAATAGTAATGCTTATTCATGAGAGTCAAACCTCCAATTATGAAGAATTAAAATTACAATACCATC
>JASJDF010000427.1 GCA_030065715.1 Xenococcaceae cyanobacterium MO_188.B19
GAGAACCAAGGATTTAAAAATTAAGGCAGTCTTTTTAAATTAATTTGATAGTCAAAGCTGTTAACTGAAAGGCTATGAAGACTGCCTTAATTTTTTTTATCTCTTTCGGGGGCGTTCGGATAATAAACTTATATATATAATAGTATATTTTAGACTAAATATTAAGTATAAAAATGATTTAATCTAAAAAATATCTATTTTTATCTAATTTATTTTAAATATGCTATTTTATTGCTATAAATTTATTGATGTCGTTATGTAGTAGTTTATTTAATAGGGGTGTTCCTTATTACTTTGCTGCATGAGGTGGTTTAACCCTCAAAGGGAACTTCCCCAAACGAGTTAATCACACATTTTGCTCCCTATTTATGGTTGCTTTAATCGGGAACAGGAAAACCAAAATGTTTAATTAATTCTCTCCAGCTAGTTAATTGTATCTATTTCATAAGATATTGTATTTATATTTGACTTATATTGTTAGATGGCTTGTAAGTAAAACCATTTTACTGTTCCTGTCAATAAAAAAATAGTACGAGTGATTAAGGAGTGACATTAAGCTTTTCTTCAAGATTTAACAGTAATTACAAGCTTTTGTTTAACAGTATTAGCTTATATGTGTTTATTGTTAGACATTTTGTAAGTAAATATTATATATACATAACTCAATAGTTTATTTAAGTAGCTAGATAAACCTTGTATTAGCTAGATAATTGAGCTTACTATTTTGAATTAAAACACTGTCAAACATATAGTAAGTTATTGTTTAATTATTGTGACTTACAGTGTCAAACATTTTGTAAGTAAATTGCTGAAAGATAGATTTTGTTAACTCGTTATCTGGCTAATTGTCTTAATTATTTACTTACAATAACTTTTAAGTTGCCAAACACTGTTAAACATACTGTAAGTAAATTACTAGTTTTATACCTATTCAGTAAGATACTGTTTTATACTGTTAATTACTTTGTTTGACAAAATGTAAGCAATTAACTGAAAAACATTCTATAGAGTTTTTCCCTATCAATAGTTAACTCTCTATAGAATGTTATTTATAACTTATTACTTTATGTCTGTCGTTGTGCAGTATTATTACTCCTCCCATCGACAAACAATGGTTTACCGATGGGAGGTTCAAGGCTAAAATCTTAAGCTTTGTTTGCGTTTACCCTGCGACAATGTAAGTAGAGGCATCAGTTTAATTCGCTCTCTAGCCTGACCTCAAAGAGGAAGGAAAAAATGAGTCAAAGAAACGATTGTGTTTATCCGCTCAGAAATCATGATTTAGCCAAAAGATTATTTGCTAATCTTGGACTTTCATTTAAAGAAACCCCAGAATATTATGCACCTTCTTTATGGGTAATGCATAGAGATGTAATTGTCGGGGAAATTCTGCAAGAAGAAAATGGACAATGGTATTCTAATACTCGATGGGGGTGTAAAGATTATATTGGCTCTTCAAGGACAACAAAATGTCAAGAACTTGCAGCACTCGAAGAAATCCATAACAAGATCACAGCATTATTACTCAATGAATTTCAGAATAATGGTCGCTTAAGAATTTGATGACAGTTGATTTTGACTCATAAGTTCCTCAAATTTTGGCTCGAATCTCAATAACAGAGTCAATCAATTCCCAATTCAAAAACTAACTAGAGCAGTAGTTAGAGGCACCCCGAGAGAAACCCTGGACCAAGTAGGACAGGCTTCCCTCAGTTAAGGGTTTTAAAGCGATAGTTTTTGGTTTAGTGAGGACAAAATACCCCTATTTAACTGTTTTTCTCCGATTTTTAGAGTCAAAATGGGGGGTATTTTAGTCCGCGAAGGGGGCTTCAATAAACCCAAGTTCGATGCACCTTAACCAGTAACTACAAATAAAAAGCCCCCTTCCGCGCCTGTCCTACTTGGTCATAGTTTATTGGAGCCCCTTACGATGAGTGTTCACAGCGCAGGTATACTTGTCTATCGATATAAAAATAGTGATTTACAAGTTTTATTGGTTCATCCAGGCGGACCATTTTGGTCTAGAAAAGATTTAGGGTCTTGGTCAATTCCTAAAGGGATTTTTGATGAAAGCGAAAATCCTCTTGATGCAGCGAAAAGAGAGTTTATGGAAGAAACTGGATTTGCTGTTGAAGGAGAGTTTATAGAACTTGGGGAATTAAGACAGCCCAGTAAAAAGATAATTCATGCATGGTCTATTGAAGACAACTTTGATATTTCTCAATTAAAAAGTAATACATTTAAATTGGAGTGGCCCAGAAAATCAGGAAACATTCTTGAATATCCTGAAGTTGACAAAGGAGAATGGTTTTCTCTAGATATCGCTCAGAAAAAAATCTTCAAAGGACAAAGAGAATTTTTAGCTCGATTAGTCAAGAGAGTACAATTTTCAAGAAACAAGGTTTGAAATCCTCCAGGAAAAGTAATCAGCCCGCCATGGGAATGTTCAATAGCGTACAAAGAACCCCCAGGCTGAGACAGTTTTCCAAGCGACTCACTGGGTCGCTCAAAGAAACGAGCGGTACGAGCGGGAGCGAATCATTTTGCTGTTTGTCCAAAGTCCAAAAAGTACAGGAAGTAACGTTTCCTTAAGTTTGTGTGAATAAGGAGCTGAGTTTGGTTTATTGATGAAATCAGTATACTGTTGGGATTTTGACGACTAAGGTGATTTCTCCCAGGCCGAATGAATTCTGAATTAAAAAGGAGCAAGAGGGATGAGCAGAACCATTCAGAAATTAGCAACTGCTGCCGGTGCTGCGGTAGTGGCAACAACCGTAAGTCTGGCGACCCCTGCTGTAGCCGGAGTGCTAATCTACGCTCTACAGGGAACCTTGGCAGATTCGGGGAGCTTTGTCGGGACGTTCAGCTATGATACAGAGTCGCCTGACTTGGAACCAGGGGAGGAGTTTGGCGCTTTTCTGCTCAAGACCTGGGATATACAGGTGAATTCTCCCTCCCTTGGCAACTTTGAATGGGTCGGCGCTCTCAGCAGCGACGAACCTGATGCTGCTTTGCTTCAGTTCATAGATGAAGACGACCAGTTTGTCGGCTTGGGTTTTGGTGTTAATGAGGAGGCCTTGGAAATGCCTCCCATTCAACTGGAGGAGGTCTTTGATTTTGGGGTCGCGTTTGGTTACTTGGGAAGCGACTTGAACTCGCCCGCTTTCCCAGAAGAGATTGGGGATTTTCGGAGAGGAGTATTGTTCAATAATGTGGAAGTGAGCGCAGCCCAAATCCGGCAGGTCAGCAGCGTCCCGGAATCCTCTTCGCCATTAGTTCTTTTAGTTCTCGGCTATCTCGGTACGAAGTCTGCCATTCTCCGTAAAAAAGCGTAATAACAACGAAGTTTTAGAAGTAATTGGGGTTGAGCCGAGATCCGGATTCTGTTGGCTAACTATTTTCCATCACCCCGCACCTACAATTTATTTCCAGGTCGTAGGGGAACAGGTCACATTCATCCCGATTCGGCAGCCCAAATCTTGAGAGAAGCGTGTCTTAAACTGGGCTTAGAAGGAGTCAGTCCCCACAGCTTCCGCCGTACTGCCTTAACCTGAACTTCCGATTGGGAAAAATGACGAAAGCCTTCATTTACGGTAGTTGTAGCGTTTAAAAAACTACCCGTTACTGGCTACAATTTCTCTGAAGCTTTGATGAAGGGGATTTGAGGAAATTGCACCTATGTAATTTTATTATATAGCGATCGCAGTAAGTATTGATTTTTGCAGCCTTTGACCAATCTCTGCAAAACTAAGAATTTTTATTCAAGTAACTTAATAACTGAAAGACTTACAGGACAAAGGGTAAGCCCAATTATTGATCAAAAAGTGGTATTCACTGCTTCAAGCACTAAAAGCTGCAAAATTATCTAGATTGTCCCTCTCGCTAGTTTTTCCCCTATTTTAAGTGTTATTCAATATCTAAAATATCTGCAACTAAATTGGTTTTTTGCTCGATATCTTTACGAATTACTCTACCAATTTTTCTTTTAACTATAAAAATAGCTCTTCTCGGCAGTAGTTCTGTTGTTTTTACTTCTTCTGTTGTTTCTATCTGTTTAAAATGAATGTTAAAAGTTGAAGTTTTTTTCTTAGAAAGTAACCCAAAAAGACCAAAAGCGATAACTGCACCTACATCAGTTTTCTTTTGTTCGGAATAAGAGAAAGATTTGAGCGCATCAAGAGGAAAAGTTACTTCTTTAGTATCCTTAGCTCCATCTAAAACATTTATTCCTTTACCTGTTTCAACATAGAATGTTAGTAATTTTTCTGTAAGTAAAACTTTACATTTTTCTAATTCTTCTTGATTACCCAAAAGACACGATACTTCTTCTCCTGAACGGTTGTTGAGGGGAATAGGTGCTGTATAGTCTTTACATTTAGAATTATGGGGAAACCTGGAGCAAAGACTAAATAGCTCATCCACTTCACTAGCTTGACCACTCAACTGTGTGGGCATAATAAATGTAAGTGATAGCAGTATTATTGCGATGGCACGAAATTTCATCTTTTTACTCACCACCTAAATTTTGAGCCTATAAAACTGTTTTATCTGATAGGTGTGAGAATCTTGTGAGGGGATAAGCGATGTCGCCGAGCTCCGTGCGAATTCGGACACATCGGCTTGAAAGCTAAGTGTAGCGACCTGAAATTATAATCACTCCGACCCGAAATTATCGGCGTTTTCAGCCCACATTAAATGAAACTATAATTTCACTTCGACCCAGATTATTTGAAACTGAGACCAAATTAACTGAAACTAAACTGAAATTATCTTTCTCGACCCACAATAATTGAAAATAAGGTGTATCTCTTTTCAGCTATGCTATCCAGCTTGTGTCAATAAAAATGAGCGATAAGTGTTTGAGTTATATGAGCGTTTTAGACAAACGTATTTGTTTAAGATTTTGGGATTTAATCAAACGGATAGTGTTTGATTAAATAGGAAATTGGGGATTTTTGAACCAGAAAAATTATAGTTTCATTTAATCTGGGTCAGTGCTACTTAATTTGGTCTCAATTTCAGATAATGTGGTTTCATTTTCAATTAATTTGGGTCGAAGCCAAATTATAGTTTCATTTAATGTGGTCTCAAAACGGCGATGATTTC
>JASJDF010000428.1 GCA_030065715.1 Xenococcaceae cyanobacterium MO_188.B19
AGAATTTCGTCAATTTTGGCAGCAGGACCTCTAGTCATCATCACAATACGGTCTGATAATAAAAGAGCTTCTTCGATGCTGTGAGTAATCATGATGGCAGTTTTACGCTCTTGTTCCCAAATACGTTCTACTTCATCTTGAAGAAATCCCCGTGTCAGGGCATCTAAAGCCCCAAAAGGTTCATCCATAAGCAAAATTTGGGGATTTATCGCTAAAGCGCGGGCAATACCGACTCTTTGACGCATTCCTCCCGATATCTCATTAGGGCGTTTTTTTTCTGCTCCTACTAACCCTACCAGTTGGATATGTTCTTTAACAATTCTGGTTTGTTCTTTAGGGGATATTTTGGGATAGACTGTTTCTACCGCAAAGCGGATATTATCTTCAACGCTCATCCAAGGCATCAGAGCATAATTTTGAAATACCATTCCCCGATCTGGTCCCGGTTTAGCAATGAGTTGTCCGTTCATCAGTACCGAACCACTCGTAGCACTACTGAGACCTGCAATGATATTTAGTAAGGTAGATTTACCACAACCAGAAGGACCAATAATTGAAACAAAGGTATTATGTTCAATGTCTAGATTAATATCATCAATAGCTAAAAAATCCGATGTAGCTTGACCTGTGAGCTTATTAAGCCAGCCTTTTCTACCAGGAAATACTTTAGAGACATGACGCAAAGATATTTGAGATGTGGTCATAGTCTGATGGTTGGTCGTTGCAGCAGAAGAAACTGATAGATTCATGCTTTGCTCCCAAAAGATACTAGTTTTTCTAGATAAGCAAAGATTTGATCTAGAACAATTCCCACAATGCCAATAATAAAAATGGCAACAATAATATTAGGAATATAAAGGTTATTCCATTCATTCCAAATGAAATAACCCAAACCTGTTCCCAGTAGCATTTCTGCTGCTACAATTACTAGCCACGAAATACCCATGCTAATGCGTAAGCCAGAAATAATATTAGGTAAAGCAGCAGGAATAATTACTTTAAAAATGGTTCTCAATCTTGATGCACCAAGGGTTTTAGCTACATCCAAATAATCGGAACTCACATTAGCTACTCCAAAAGCCGTATTAATGAGAGTGGGCCAAATACTGGCGATCGCAATAATGAAAATTCCTGTAATCTCAGAATCACGGAACATATATAGTCCCAAGGGGAGCCATGCTAGGGGAGAAACGGGTTTGAGTAGTTGAAAGTAAGGATTAAAAGCTTTAGAAGCAACTTTGGAAATCCCTATTAAAATCCCTAAAGGAATCGCAATTACTGAGGCGATAGTGTAACCAATAGCAACTCTACGCAGACTAATCAGCAAATTCCAACCAATCCCTAGATCGTTAGGACCATTATTAAAAAAAGGATTAGTTGTCCACCACCACAACTCTTTGAGAGTCAAAGACGCAGTAGGCATTCCTTTAGCAAAAAGTTTCAAATTTGCTCCTATTTCCCAAAACAACAAAAATAAGACTAAAGAGACTGTAAACAAAATTAAGGCTTGGACGTTTTCATTAACAATTAGTTGAGATTTTTTGGGTTTATTGAATACTGTCATAGAAAAGTTTTTTGCTAACAACACTTAAAATCAGAGTTTTTGATCGATTGTTTGTGACAATGACAAATAACTAATGACCAATGACCAAATCAAACCCCATATTTCTTGATTTGCTCTTCTACATATTCTCCAGGTTTAGCTGGATCGAAAGTATCAAAAGCTAGAGTTTCAGTACGATAAATTTCTGTAGGAGGAGTTTGTCCCAACTCCTGAGCCAATTCTCTGGCTAAATCTGTCATAAACACTTCTTTTCCTACAGTGTCGTAAGTATCGCTGGTAATTGCTTCTTTTACTTTCCCATCTCCTTGTAAATCCCACCGTACCAACTGAGAAGAAATCCAATTAGCAAAACTCTGCCAAGGATAAGGATCAAAATCAATTCTGTCGGGGATACTTTTTTTGTTCCCTAAACCATCATCAAAGTTACCAGTTAAAACAGCTTCTACCACTTCAACTGGCTGATTTAAAAAGGCTCTTGCTGAAATAGCTTTGGCAATTTCGGGACGGTTGGCTGGATTTTTGGCATAACCAGCAGCTTCAATAATCGCCTTATTTAAAGCTCTAAAAGTATTAGGATTTTCGGCAATCCAATTATCACTAGCAGCAAAAGCACAACAAGGGTGACCTTGCCACAAGTCTTTAGTTAATTTATGAATAAATCCCGCTTCTTCATACACAGCCCTCTGATTAAAAGGATCGGGCATTAAATAAGCGTCGATATCCCCTGCTACTAATTGGGCGATACTATCAGGAGGAGGTACAGGACGAATTTTAACGTCTTTATCTGGGTCAATACCGCCTGTTGCTAGATAGTAGCGTAATAGTAAATTGTGCATGGAGTAGGGGAAAGGGACACCAATCACAAACCCTTTAAAGTCTGCTGGACCATTAACTTTGCCCTTATACTTATTAGCAACAGTAATCGCCTGTCCGTTAATGTTTTCAATACTAGCTAATTTGACTCCAAAAGAAGATGAGCCTAAACCTAAAGTCATAGCAATCGGCATAGGTGCCAACATATGATATGCATCTAGTTCACCTGCGATCGCAGAATCCCGAACCGCCCCCCAACTGGGCATCTTAATTACCTTAGCATTAAAGCCATACTTGGAGTAAAAGCCCAAAGGCTCAGACATAATAATCGGAGTTGCACAAGTAATAGGAATAAAACCAATTTTCAGATCGGTTTTTTCTAAATTTTCTGCACCAGGAGAAACTTCAGCAGTTTTTTCAGAAGTCTCATTATTGGGAGCGCAATTTGCCAAACTTACTAAAGCAGCCCCCACTGCCAAGTTTTTTAAGAAACGACGACGACTAAACTGACCACTAGTTACAACATCCCCAAAGAATTCTCCAGCTTTCTCCCCAAAAGCAGCAGCGAAAGCGTTTTCGATTCCTCCAGCTTGTTTAGCCAACTCTAGAACTAGTTTTTCCCGCCTTGAATCACCCTTCCCTGCCACTTTCAGAAGTAACGCTTTTCTTAAGTCAACTGCATTGACCACATCCGCCATTTTGAAAGTTTCTGGTTTATAGACTCCCATTTTGACCAAATCATCAATCATGTCTATGGGGTTTTGGGGCATATCCTCCGACATAAACTTCCAGTGGTCAGAAGTAAAATGAATTTTCCCACAACAGGCACATAATCGGTTTAATTCACTCAAGTTCTCTCTTTGAGCGTTGAGATCATCCCATTTACTTAAAGTACCTGGGAAAGAGGAATTAATCATAATTGCTTGAATATTTTAATTTTGATCAATTACACCGTTTTTTCCTATTGCAGTTTGTAGCATTTTTTACCTTTTGTCAGGTTTAAAATCTAAATTGGGAGAAAATAAGATTATTTGGGATGTAGAATGTTATTGTCCCTTCCTATGTCTAAATTTGCTTGACATATTAACCAATACAGACGATATTCCTACAATTCAAATGCTCTAATAAAATATTAATCAATGTATATAAGTATTATTATTCCTACTTACAATAGACTACCCATTTTAAAAAAATGTCTCCTAGCTTTAGAAAATCAAGCATTCGATAAAAATATAATCAGAGAATACGAAATTGTTTTAGTAGATGATGGCTCAACAGATAGTACTTTAAATTGGGTAAGAGAAACTAAATCAAAACTTCCTCACCTTAAAATTTTTCAACAAGATCATCAAGGAGCAGCAGCAGCCAGAAACTTAGGTATTGAAAAAGCTGAAGGTGACACCATAATTTTTATTGATAGTGACTTAGTAGTTACTGAAAAGTTTTTACAAGCTCATAGTAATGCTTTAGTAAAAGGTAGGGAAGAATTAAAATCTGATTGTTTGTTTACTTATGGAGCAGTAATTAATACTTGTAACTTCGATAATCCTACTACAGAACCCTATAAAATAACTGATTTTTCCGCAGCTTATTTTGCCACGGGTAATGTAGCAATTTCTAAATTCTGGCTAGAAAAAGCAGGAATGTTTGATACTCAATTCCAACTCTATGGATGGGAAGATTTGGAGTTAGGAGTAAGGTTAAAAAAACTTGGATTAAAATTGATTAAATGTCCTGAAGCAGTAGGCTATCATTGGCATCCTCCCTTTAATTTAGAGCAAATTCCCAACTTAATAGAAAAAGAAATTCAAAGAGGCAGAATGGGAGTTGTTTTTTATCAAAAGCATTCTACTTTTGCAGTAAAAATGATGATTCAGATGACTATCTTACATCGTATTTTATGGGGAGTTTTATCTTTAGGCGGATTGCTCAATGAAAAAACTATGCAACCACTATTACAATGGTTAATCGATCAAGGTAAACCTCAACTCGCCTTAGAAATAGCTCGTATATTTCTTAATTGGTATAATGTACAAGGTGTTTATTCTGCTTATCGCGCCCTTCGGGCTGAAGTAATGAGTAATGAGTAATGAGGGTTATCTCAACTTAACTACTGTCAATGGTGATGATGATAATATCAGAACAGAATTTTGATTGTCTTCTTTTAAGCCTATGCTGTCTGATTCTGATTTAATTTTAGTTGCTGGTGCTACTGGGGGAGTAGGACAGTTAGTAGTGAGCAAGTTACTGGCAAAAAATATCTCGGTGCGCGCTTTAACCAGAAATAGAAACAAGGCTCAACAAATGTTTGGGAAGCAAGTAGAAATTGCTGTGGCAGATATTTGCATTCCAGATACTTTAGTCACAGCTACTCAAGATGTTACTCATATTATATGCTGTACTGGCACAACAGCTTTTCCCTCCGCCCGATGGAATTTTGTTAACTTGTGGGAACCGAAAAATACCCCTCAAGCTGTAGATGCTGAAGGAGTTGCCAACTTGGTTAGAGTAGCACCTAAAGACCTTAAAAGATTTGTCTTTATCTCTTCCTGTGGGGTTTTGCGAAAAGATGAATTTCCGTTTAATATTCTCAATGGCTTTGGGGTGCTAGATGCCAAATTAAAGGGAGAAAAAGCTATTGAGGATTCAGGACTACCATACACAATTATTCGACCAGCACGTTTAATTGATGGACCTTATACCTCTTATGACCTTAATA
>JASJDF010000429.1 GCA_030065715.1 Xenococcaceae cyanobacterium MO_188.B19
AATGTCTTCATGAAATTACTCAGACTCCTACAGGTACTTGGTGCAATAGTGCAGAAAGAGCTTTGGGTAAATTATGTTCTCAACTGGGTTATTTGACTATAGAAGATATAATTCAGTCTGGCTTACACGAATTTTTAGAAGGAATGCAAAGTTCAATTAATCAGGTAGGAAACGAAATCTACACAACTTTTATTGCTTTAGGCGACTCTCCCGATGCTCTACCAAATCAGTCATCAAACAACATACAAGTACAGTCAAGCAGTTTTACTCAAACCTCATCTTCTTAGATTGTATCCGCGAGCAAATTGCTTTACTCGACTGCATGATTTTGCTTTATCTGTACAACCCCAACCCCAAGGAAAATCAGATTTTGTAGATTTAGATGGCAATAATCTGTTTAAACTCTGGTTTACGAATCCTACAGAACTCTTAAGCATTCAAGTATTGTCAAAAGTTGAAACTACCTGTACTAATCCTTTCAATTATCTTCTCGAACCTTGGGCAATTAAGCTACCCTTTGACTATCCTAGTTCTCTACTAAAGCAATTGGAACCCTATCTAAAATCCTATAGTTTTATTCCCGATGCCACTGCTTTAGAATTGGCACAAGATATTTGGCTGACTACCCAAGGTAATACCGTCGAGTTTCTATTTACTCTTAATCAACGCATTTATAAAGAATGTGAATATATTATCAGAGAAACAGGAGAGCCTTTTGCTGCTGGTATTACTTGGCGCAATAAACTCGGCTCTTGTCGGGATTTTACGGTGTTATTTATGGAAGTATGCCGAGCAGTAGGTATTGCAGCCAGATTTGTCAGTGGTTATCAAGAAGGAGATAGGGAGCAACAAAATAGACACTTACATGCTTGGGTAGAAGTGTATTTACCTGGTGCGGGTTGGCGTGGTTACGATCCCACTTTAGGATTGGTTGTCAGCGATCGCAATGTTGCCCTAGCTGCTAGTGCTGTACCTCTTTATACTGCTGCGGTTGAAGGATCAGTCACTCCAGTTAAACCTGGTGAGAATGTGACTTCCAGTATGAATGCTCAAATTTCCCTTACTCAACTATAACTCTCTAAAATTTAATAATTAAATCTTATTTTCCTGCATCTGTAACCCGCCAACTTAGTTTAAGATTAAACCAGAAATTCCAGATCGTAACTAATGCGATCGCGATAAAATTAGAGATATATCTACCATAGGGTACTTCCTTAAAAATAAGGTTAAAGAAGAAATTAAGCAATAAAACATTAAGAATTAATCCCGCAAAGCAAACTACATTAAATTTTAAGAAGCGTTTAAATCTTTTACGCCAGCCTTTTTGTTGACTAGAAAAATCAGCAAAAGTCCAAGCATCGTTCCATAAAAAGTTGTTCACAATTGCTACTTCTGAAGCCAAAATCTTACTACGGGTTAAACCCCATGCCAAAGTACTAGGATCGCTTAGAAGATAAAGCATTATCATATCGACAAAAACACCACTAAACCCTACTACACCAAAGCGCAGAAATCTTTTAATGGGCCAAAGAGAAAAGCGTAATTTTAGTAAATGTTGGATATATTCTATATACTGTTTCCAAGTAACTTTACTTGCTCCTGCTTGTCTTTCACGAAATACATAACCAACCTCACCAATCCAACGAATTGCACCGCGCCCTGTAACTTCGATGAGAATTTTATAGCCTACAGGACTTAAAGATTTACCTACAATAGCATCCCGACGCACCATAAAATAGCCACTCATGGGGTCAGAAAGACGACCAATGACTTCAGGAAGAATCATTAGCCCTAGCATTTGTGCACCACGGGATAGGAAACGCCGTATCACACTCCATTCGCTTACTCCTCCTCCTTCTACATGACGACTAGCTACAGCTAAGTCTGCCCCTTGTTCCATTTCTCCCCATAGTTGTAAGAGTACTTCGGGGGGATGTTGTAAGTCTGCATCGATAACTCCTAATACTTTTCCTCTTGCAGCTTGCCAACCCCTAATTACTGCGGTAGAAAGTCCTTTTTCTTTTTCTCTGCGCATAACTCTCAATTGAGGGTATTCTGCTGTTAAATCTTGAGCAATTTTCCAAGTACCATCAGGGCTATTATCATCAACTACAATCAGTTCATATTCTCCTGGAATTTCCCTATCAAGTAACTGACTCAAAATACTAACGATTTCTGGAACATTATCTCCTTCGTTATAGGTAGGAATGATTAGAGAGAATTTGATGGTGGAATTTTCTGCTATCTCAGGAATAGATAGAGAGCCAAAGGGAACAGGAATTAAGGTTGATAGTTCATGGTTCATGGTTCATGGTTAATTGTTAGTTGTTAGTTGTTAGTTGTTCGTAGAGAGACGTAGCATGCTACGTCCGTACAGTTAGTTGTTAGTTGTTGGTTGTTAATCGCTCCTCCTAATACCTAATACCTAATACCCACTACCTAATACCTAATACCTACTCTCTGTTAATTGATAGGTGCGAGCAGTAAATTGATCTATACTCATGGTTCCTGATAGTTCTTGAGTTTGGATTAAGTTATAGTCAGGAGGAATTGCAGCTTTGATATTGTTGAAATACTCTAATTTATCAGCTTCTGTTTTGGGTCTAGACCAAACAGGATCGTGACTATGTAACCAAATTAGTCGAGAATAAGTCCCATCTTTTAAGCCAGAGGGTAGAGATTGACTCAAGCCAGAAGGAGTATTTGCTAGTAAACTCACATTTTCTGAAGGTAAATAATAAGCTAATCTCAGAACATTACCCCATGCTTTAGAATCCATAGCAACAAGCGTAGGACTCTCAGGCTGTTGCTTGATCGTGTTTGCTACTTGATGGAACATTTGACGCGATCGCGAACTATAATCACTAATATCTAGGCATAAATAAATTAGTAATACGATCGCGACTATGGGTTGTTGCCATTTTTGGGTGACTTTTACTAACCAAATAGTAATCAATAATAGACATCCAGGTAAAATAAATATTAGCGATCGCCCCCAACCAAAACCAACAGTAAGTTTATTGCCTAAAACATCTACTATTACAGCTAAAGTCAAGGGTAAAATACTCAGCACCAAACCTACAGAAACTAAATAGTAATGTTTTTTTTGCCACAGAGCGATGGTAAAGAATAAAAATAACGCGATCGTAATAACACCTAAAATAGTGGGGACAATTACTGGTAAGCTCGTCGCCCATTCTCCTAATACCAGATGAGTACCAAGAGTTTTTGTAACATCTTGTAAATGTTCTAGCCAAGATACACCACCAGCTTGAGAAACTTGCCTAAAAACATCAGAGCGATTGTTTATTTGTTGTCTGGTTCCCCACAGAAACCAAGGAACAAATATAGCTACACCCATTGTTAAGCGTAATCCATGAAGCCACCAGCGTTTGGGATCAAAAACAATCACAAAAATACTTAAAGTCATCACCCAATAAGCAAAAAGATATTGAGTTAGACACCCTAATCCTACAGCTAAAATAAATATTCCACTCCAGATTAGAGAATGACTAGAAACAAAACTTCCTTGTCTCCTTATCTCCCTTGTCTCCCCTGTCTCCCTTGTCTCCTTAACTCCCCTTCTCCTGGTTAATTCCACCGCAGCCCAAGCACTTAATATCGTCCACAATACCATAGGACAATACATTCTCAAATTAAGAGAATGGGATAAGAAAAAAGGATTTAGTGCCAATAAAGCGGATAGTATTAAACCACCCCTAGTGCCTAATAAACTTTTACCCAAACCATAGATACAATAAATACTAAGTAGACTAAACAAAACAATTAAGCCACGCAAACTGGCTTCACTATTGCCAAATAAACGCATCCAGAAGTGATCGCTTAAATAGGAGAAAGGAGGATGAACATCTCCAGCTAAACCTCGTAACAAATTAGCTACTGTTCCAATCATTTCTCCTGGATAAGACTCTGGTGGTAAGTCTAAAACTGCTGCATATTTGCTTAAAGGTATGGGTTCAACTCCAGGGCTAGAATAATATTTTTTCTGACCTGTAGAAAGCAATACTGAAAGAATTTCATCGTACCAAAACTCCCGACGCTCCAAGTTAACCAGACGCAAAATAACGCCACTAGCGATCGCAATTATTAAAAATAGTTGGAAATTAAAATTTTTTACTAGCTTTGGCATCCGATGTTACTATATATTCCTAAATAGTAGTATATTACTCTATTTATGTTATGTTCTCTTGATAGATAAAACTTCTCCAAGATGAATAATTTTACTAAATTTTTTATGATTAGGTAGATTAATAAAATATCAGTAAACTGTGATCTAAAATACCAAATAATAATATTTTTTATGCCCAATGCAAAAATCTTTTTTTAGCAATTTTTTGAAAATTATTTATCAGCATACTTTTTTCATTTTTATCATATCTTTTTTTCTAACAATTTCTCTATATTGGATTAGTTATAATCCCGTGCAATCTACTTGGGGGGATGAAGATTTTTACACCAGAGAATCTCATAGATTTCAATCAAAACAAGAGTTAGTATCTAGCTTCATTCCAGGAAATATGCCCTTGTATTGGTGGCCACCATTTGCTAATAGTGTTTATGGATTATTTGCAGAACAAAATATTTCCCGACAATATGCTATAGACCCCTCTTTAGTTGCTCCTAATTTTAAAGAATGGTCGGAAGATTTAGATTATAAAAAATTTATCAAAAAAGTCTCTTATTTTAATCTACTATTATATATAATTACGGCTATTTTTTTATATATCATTAGTTTGAAACTTGGTTTGTCGAAATTAGCTGCTAATATTGTTAACTTGCTTTTTATTTCAAATGTTCGCTTATCGTTTTATATTCAAGCTTTATGGCCCGAAATATTACATATGTTCCTCTTAATTACCTCATTATTGCTATTAATTTTGTTTGCCCAAAAAAAACATATTCTTTATCTAATAAGTTCTGGAGTTTTATTGGGATATTGTGCATTAGTTAAGGGGATTGTTTCTTCCTATGTTCCAATATTAAGTTTAATAGTATTTTTCCTGGCAAATCCCACAAAGAAAATAAAAGCATTATTGCTTACTATTGTTTTTTTTCTTTCCTATAAGAC
>JASJDF010000430.1 GCA_030065715.1 Xenococcaceae cyanobacterium MO_188.B19
TTTTGAATACTGGGGCGCTAGGATTCGAACCTAGGAATGGCGAGACCAAAACCCGCTGCCTTACCGCTTGGCGACGCCCCATCGAATTGACCTCATATATATTAGCAAGTTGAGGTGGGATTTTGTCAAGTCCTAGAACAAAATTTTTTTTAGTTTTTCCATGTTGCAATTTTTTCTATAACTTTTTTGAGTTGAGGTGCATCCAGCCAACCTACGTAACCTGCATAAAGGGAGTTACCCTGTTCATCGGCAACAAAAACATGATTTACTCCGAAATAATTTTTCCAAGTGTGTAGGGAAACTCCATTAGAAAATTTAATTTTTTCTTGTGATTTTACAAAATCTCGTAAATCACCATCAGTCATACCAGGAATAGCTTGTAGTGTTTCAATAATTTTAGTCGCTAAATTGGCAGATTTAGGGGGATGATGAATTTGAGGATTTGCCCAAAAGTCTTGAATAATAGGAATTAAACGAGGATGACGCTTTAAAGTCGCATGGGGAATACCAGACAGACAAACAAACTGACAATAGTTAAATTTAGTAGTAGTGAGATTGACCATGCCATCACTACCACCATTGATATCTCCTGCGATAGAAATAGTTGGAATCTGTTGAGCGATTTTTTCGGCTATGGAACGGCGATTTTTGCCTAAATCCCTAGCCATACCAATCCCAATCCCCAAAGGATCGATAATACGAGCTATATCCGAACCACCAATAGGAGAACCAATCACGACTAAAGAATTTACTTTCTCCCACCATTGAGGATTTCTCTGTAATACTTCGAGCCAAATCAATCCCCCCATAGAATGCCCCATAATTCGCCAAGGAATTTCAGGATATTGTTGCAAATTTTCCCTTACTAGCTTTTCAACTGCTTGAACTAAGGGTTCAATACGCCAATAGGTTTTTAATAAACCTAAGCTTGGCGCAATCACTAGATTGTTGGGAGAACTTATAGCTTGGGCTAGTTTACCTATATCATTGCCATTATCTGACCAACCATGTTGAGCAAATAACAGAAAATCAGGTTTAGTTGTCATTATCAGTAAATATCAGTGGACTTTAGAGCTTCCGTATCTAATTTAGCCAATTTTTTATAGGCATCTTCAATATAACCTTTGCCCCTTAACATACCCGTATTTGCTCCAGGGATAATATATTTTAGAGTGGTTGCATCAAAGCGATCGCATATTTTAGTAATATTTCTTAACTGTCGCCACCAGTGGAAGGTTTTAGCAGTACGCAAAGGCATAATTTGCTCGGGACCAGTGGGAAGCAAATGACGACCTGAAAACAAGACCCCGCCTAGATTATTCCAGTATAAACAAGCGGAACCAGGAGAATGACCAGAAGTCCAAATCAGTTCTATTTCTGGAGTTAACAGTAAATTATCAGCAAAACTAGTTACTTTTACTTCTGGTAACAGATAAGCTTCTTGTTCTTGGGTGATTACTTCACATTGTAATACTGCTTGTATCTGAGATACTTGCTTGCCCATACCACCTCGATGAGTGATAAACAACCAACGAACTCCGCCATTATTCAGCAAAAAATCCTGATTTGTGCTGTGCCACCCAGGAGAATCTACAAGAATATTTCCGCTTTTATTTACAATGAAATAAGCAGTACCTCCAAGAGTATCTCGATTAGGAGAAAAGGCAAAAATTCCTGGCAAAATCAAACGAGGTGGTTTACCTTGACTGGGAACAGCGCCATTTATTTCTAGAGAGTTTTGGGGCATTTTAAAAAACGATAAAGTAGATTAGTAATTAACTCAGTTGTATTTTATGGTGAAATGCTTCCTCAAGAAGGGTTCAGTGCAAAAGTAGAAACGGTTTTAAAATATCTTTTTCTCGTAGATTGATGTCAGCAAATTTAAATCAGAACAGATGAAACTTTGGTTAATCCTAATTTTACTCAGTGTAATTACTTACGCTTTTGTCAAGCACAGCATTAGTTCTGTTACCAAAACTCCCGTATGGTTATGTTGGTTGGTGATGATGCTTCCTGCTTATATCTGGGCTGGTTGGATTTACTTTGTCGGAGAAAGTCAACCGATTCCCATTATGCTGATCATTGTGCCTTTCCTGGTATGTCCAATATTGTATGGTTGGCTGATTCAAATTGGTAAATCAGATAATAGCAAAGAGGAGAAGCAATCTCAACCCGTAGAACCAGAAAAAAAATTAACTCAAGCTCGTCCCATTAATTCTGAAGAAGAACAAGAATTACGTAACTGTTTTCCTTGGAATGTCTATTACTTACAAAAAATTGATTACCGCCCCCAAGCTATTTTATGTCGTGGCAAGCTAAAAACTATACCAGAAGAAGCTTACACTAAAATCAAAAGCAATGTAGAAGGGGTATTTGGCGATCGCTTTTTTTTAATATTTCAAGAAAGTTTACGAGGTCAACCCTTCTTTGCCCTAGTTCCTAATCCTCAAACTAAAACTAAAGACCAACCTGAAACAGAGCCAATTAATCGTCCAGGATTAGCATTAGGACTATTACTCACTAGTTTTATCACTACCAACATGGCAGGATTGGAACTTCAAGGCATATCGGAAGAACAGATTGAATCTGATCCTAATTTAATGTTTTTGGGACTAACTTATAGTTTGGCTTTATTAGGAATTATTGCTGTTCGTGAACTAGTTCACTACATAGCATATAAACACTACAAAGTTCTTAGCACTCTGCCCTATTTTGTTCCCTTGCCTCCCACTTTTATTGGTACTTTAGGAGCAATTACCCAAAGGCAATCTCCTGTACCCCATCGCCGAGCCTTATTTGATATTGCTTTTTTCGGTTCATTGGCTGGTTTTATCGTCACCCTACCGATTCTCTTCTTCGGTTTATCCCTTTCTCAAACAGTTCCCTTAGAAAACTCTAACTTACTGAATTTTCAGGCTTTAGACCCTCGTTTATCATTTTTTATTGCTATTATTGCTAAATTAACTTTAGGCAATCAGCTAGAGTCAGGCATGGCAATTCAGCTTCATCCTTTAGCTGTGGCAGGTTATGTAGGATTACTCATTACGGCTCTTAATCTCATGCCCGTAGGTCAATTAGATGGGGGTAATATTGCTCATGGGGTATTTGGACAAAAAACTGCCATTGGCATAGGTCAAATTGCTCGTTTTCTGGCAATTTTATTTGCCGTAATTCATCCTGCTTTCTGGATTTGGGCAATTATCTTTTGGTTAATGCCCTTACTCGACCAACCAGCCTTGAATGATGTCACTGAATTGGACAATGTGAGGGATTTCTTAGGACTCTTAGCCTTGGCATTATTAGTTTTTATCCTGTTACCGTTGCCTCCAGCTTTAGCAACTTGGTTGAATCTTTAACATTTAACATTTAACATTTAAAAATAAAAAGTTTAGAGCGAAGCTTTATAACTGATAACTGATAACTGATAACTGTTTTAAGCACCCATTCCCGAATATTGTTTTAAGCCTTTTTTCCACAGCCAACGATTAGCAACAAAAAATACAATCATCCAGCCCAACATAATAAAAATACTACGAACAAAGTTAACATCTAATCCGACCAATAATGCTGCTGGGAAATGCATCATATAAGGAAAAGGAGTTAGTTCTACTATTTCTCTAAAACCTGCTGGAAATACCTCTAGGGGGGCAATAAAACCTGAAAGAAAGCCATAAAATAAAAACCACAATTGCTGTATTGCCGAAGCTCTTTCTGTCCAAAAAGCTAACATAGAGAAAGTATATTGAATTAAAAACCTTAAAATAAATGCCATAATGACTGCGAATACAAACAATAGTATTTGTATTAGGCTTGGTTTCCAAAAAGCCTGAGGATAGAGGATGAAAAACAAGCCGATAAAAATAATAATTACAGGAATACGAGTCATTTTTTCTGCTACATGCCTAGCTACATGATGCCACACTGGATCAATAGGTTGTAATAAATAGAATGATAATTTTCCTTCGATAAGTTCTTTCTCAAAATCCCAAATTACCCAAATTGCAGTAAATTGCCTCACTAAAAAAACGCTAAAAAAATAACGAGCAAAATCAAAAGAATCTAAAGCAAATTTGCCACTTTGACCAGCTTTAATCCACACTCCCATTAATATAATAGGTAGAGAATTAGATAACGCCCAGAGAAATATTTCCGCACGATACTCTAACATATTGGCGTAATTAGTTAGTAATAAAGTTTTGGCTTTAGTTATTATCCATTGCATATAATCTATTGATGAAGGTTGATTTTATTTCAAATATGAAGTGATAAAAAATATTAGTATTACATAATCTGTAGCTAAGAGCTGACTTAACACTAAACATATATTATGAGTGATTTTAATAAAAATGAAAGCTTATGAATCAGGCAAAAATTTGCAAAACGGTCTACGCCGAATATCAAGACTTATAAGCTATACATAGCAAAAGTTTTAGCTTTTAACCTCTCATATCACACAAACCCTACATTAACGTCTATAGATGAAAATCCAAGCAAATAAATCATTTTTAGTCCTAATCCTAACAGCTATTTCCGTTGCTAATTTAAGTAGTTGTCGCCAGTCTAGCTCAGATATTTCTTCTCCCAACAGCTCTTCTCCGATTGTTAGTCAAACTAATTCTAGTCCTGTTGTTAAAAACCTTTGGTCTGAGCAATTTGATAATGCTAATTGGCAGTCCAATTGGGCAATTAGACCAAAAAAGAGTTGGGGTTTAGCCAATCTGGAAATCATTACAGATTCTAGTGGCAGATTTGAGCGTGTGCTGCGCATAAATTATCCTCAAGGGTCTGCTAGCCCTACGGTGTCCCGTAAAGATAATGCCCCTCTAGGGGGAAGCCAATTTTATGCTGATTTGGGTATAGCTCCTCATGACTCTTTGAGATTAAGCTACTATATTCGTTTTGCTGATGACTTTGACTTCGTCAAAGGGGGAAAACTTCCAGGTCTTTTCGGTGGCAATGGTGCTAGCGGTGGAAATATTCCCGATGGTACGGATGGTTTTTCTACTCGTTTTATGTGGAGAAGAAATGGAGATGGGGAAGTGTATGCCTATCTTCCCACTAGCAAAGATTATGGGACTTCCATTGGCAG
>JASJDF010000431.1 GCA_030065715.1 Xenococcaceae cyanobacterium MO_188.B19
AAAGACTTTTATTTACTATATTTGAAGATGGTCGCCCTTGGCCCGAAGAAGGTTGGGAGGAAAAATCTCGTTATCGAGAATTGATTGAACTCAAACCAGAATCCTATCAATGGGGTCCTCTAATCTTTGCCCATAATACCCCTTCTTTAACAGGCTTTTGGGAACAGAAATGGTCTAGAGTTTTAGAAGTAATGACTATTGGAGATCGCTGGATTACTGGTTGTGGCAATCATGATACGGTAAGAAGGGGCAATCAGATCGATTTGGATAAACCGATTAATTGGCGTTTAGGCAAAAATCTGCCAGAAGTCCTCAAGAACGCCTATGATAATCCAGCAGTGACTCTTTGGGTTTATGGTTTTAGTCCTGGCTTACCCATGGATTTTATTAACACTACCATGCACGCTCCTTGGCTATTTTTCCGCAATACTGATGAAAGATATGGAGTAAAAGTAGTTTCAGAAGAAATCGGCTTTTTAAGTTGGCAAATTACCCCTCAATTATATAGTCAGGCCCATTGTTTTACTCGTTTAAAAATCTTAGGATTTCGACAAATTAAGCAACTACAAGAATTTGGTCAAGCCTTGAATCTGGCAATGATTGAGAAAGATTATGTTTTAGCAGATGTAGTAGAGATGCTCCACTGTTGTGTAGGAGGAAATCCTTTCCCTGATATTCCCCCTTTTAAAGAACTTAGTCGCGGTGGAATGGTGCGTTTTCTCAAAAAATTAGATGAAGATAGACTCAAAAACTTTGCCCTAATGTTTATGGAAGATTGCTTCCATGTTTGTAATGTATCTCATTATCATTCAAGCCTTAATCCAGAACAAACTAAATTTAATTTAGCTTTAAGAGATTTCCGCCATCAGCATCCTTGGTTAGCCGAAAATATGGCGGAAAAAGATTCTTTTAATAAAATAACTGAAGGAGAAAGAAGTATTTTTTATGGAGTTCGTTCCAATCCAGATAATAGTGAAACTATAGCAATGGTATCCCATTTAGAAGGAGAACCCATTACCCTGAATCTTCCAGAATTATTACAATTAAATGATCGCAAATGGTCAGTAGCAATCAAATCTCCTGGCTTAGAAACAGATGATTTAACTTCTATCACTCTCAATAACAGTGATGGATTACTTTTAATATTAAATTCAATGAACTAAGCTCTTTGTCTAAATTTTCGAGGACGAATTTCATTTAAATCAACTTTCGCCAAAGCTCTTTTTAATGGCATCGTCCGTAGTCTGCCATCCTTAGTATTAGCTTGATAAACTTTTTTGGAAGTTACATCTAATGCGGTTAACCAACCACTATTGTGATGGTAAGCTCCTGTTTCAATCCCTAACCAACCATTCCCTACTGCTATTTGCCCTGGCTTAATTCCAGGTAAAGTAAAAGTGATAGTATGCCCTGTAATAATTAATTTATCGGGAAAATATGGTTCTGAGATAGAGTGAAACTCTTCCCTGATCCAGCATAATTGTTCTGAAGTCTGTTCTGATAGAGGAATTTTAGGTGAAATCCCTGCATGAACTAGCCAAATATCTCCCAAGTCTAGATACAATGGCAGACTTTTCATCCAATCAATATGTTCTTGGGGAATCTTGCTATCATAGCTAGCAACTGTAGCATTACCACCACTGTAAAGCCATCCTTGATAAAAATCTACTGAGACTTTGCCACTACCAACCACATCCAGTAGCATCTCTTCATGATTACCCAAAAGACAGTGATATTGATTTTTCATCACAAAATCTACTACTTGTGCACTTTTGGGACCTCGATCAATTAAATCCCCTAAAAAATAGACTTGATCTGAAGCATCAGGGGCAATAGATTCCATTAAGGCTACTAGAGTGTCGTAATGTCCATGGACATCACCAATAATAATTCGGCGATGATTCGTCATTTTTAGTTCTGCTAACTTTTCCTGTTAACTATTGATTATTTTGTTTAGTTTAACTAAAGTATATTCCTACTGTTCCCAATTGCGAATCTTCAAAGATCAACTTGAGATTTTTTTACACTGGTTTTGAGGGGAATAATTGCCTATGATCAACAATTATAAACAAATATTGACGAAGTCGGTAGGATTCTGTTGTGAAAGAATAGAGCCTGCTTCGACTTTCTTTCTGAGATAAAGAAAGCAAAATAAGCATCAAAAAATCGCCTAAAACTAAACAATAATGTCTTCTTCAACTGCTATTACTCTCAAAATTTTACAAGAACCTACTAGTTCTAAATGGTTAGAATTAGCGATAAATAATTTGGACATCATACTTTTAGATCATTCTCATTGCGAGCGCAAAGCAGCAGGAGTAGCTATTAATATGATGTTTCGTTATCCTTCTTACACTACTTTAGTGCGTAAGTTAACAGCGATCGCAAAAGAAGAATTAGAACATTTTGAACAAGTCAATCAATGGCTAGAAAAAAAAGCAATTCCTTTAGCTCCCCTTAATTCTCCTCCCTATGGAGCCAAACTCAAAGCTCTAATTCGTCATCAAGAACCAGATCGACTTTTAGACTCTTTGCTAGTATCGGCTCTAATTGAAGCTCGTTCCCATGAAAGACTAGGTTTATTAGGAGAACATTGTCCCGATCCAGAACTGGCTAAATTTTACCGCAGTTTGATGGCATCAGAAGCCCGTCATTATGGAATTTATTGGGTTTTAGCTACTACTTACAGCGATCGCGATCCAGCCCAAAGTCGTTTAGCAGAATTATCCGCTAAAGAAAGTGAAATCTTGTCTAATACTTATCATGAGCCGAGGATACATAGTTGAGTAATGAGTAATGGGTAATGAGTAACAATCAACAATCAACGATGAACCAATTTTATCAAGATTTCTTAATTCGAGATTGGCAAAAACGAGATCGCGATTTGGCAGCCAATGTAATTCGTCAAGTTTTGGTGGAGTATGGTTTACCTTGGCAACCAGAAGAGGCAGATCGAGATGTAATTAGCGTAGAATCTGCCTATTTAGAGCCAGGAGGAGAATTTTGGGTGGTAGAAACTCAAGACAAAATTGTTGGTACTGCTGCTTACTACCCCATAGAAAAAGGCAATCAAGCTGTAGAAATTCGTAAGATGTACTTATTACCTGAAGTGAGGGGAAAAGGATTGGGCAAGTATTTATTACAGCAGTTGGAAATAAAAATAGAGAGTAGAGGTTTTAAAGAAATTTGGATCGAAACAGCTTCTGTGCTAAGTGAAGCGGTATCTTTATATGAAAAATACGGTTATAAAACTGCCACAGAAATAGAAACTACAAGATGTGACTTGGCGTACATTAAAAAAATTTAATAATTATTGATTATGAATAGCGGACATCCCAAAAAATCCACCATTGAAGAATTTCAAATTTTATTGACGATAATAGCAATTTTTTGGTTGGTAGAAATTGTTGATTTTCTGATTTTTCAAGAGGGACTAGATAATTTTGGTATTGAACCTCGCAATATTATAGGTCTGCGAGGAATTTTATTTGCACCTTTTTTACACGGTGGATTCCGCCATCTTGTTGCTAATACTATCCCTTTTATCACTTTAGGCTGGTTAACCATGATTCAAGAAACCAGCGATTTTTATATTGTTTCTATTGTTAGTGCTATTGTGGGAGGCTTAGGGGTTTGGTTACTTGGACAACCAGACTCAGTACATATTGGTGCTAGTATTCTGATCTATGGTTATTTGGGATTTTTGCTATTAAGAGGTTGGTTTCAAAAGAATTTTCCCTCAATATTGCTTTCGGCAATTGTATTTTTCTTCTACGGAGGCTTAATTTTTGGAATTTTTCCTTCTCGGGTTGGTGTTTCTTGGGAAGGGCATTTATTTGGTTTTCTTGGTGGTGCAATAACTGCTTGGTTAATTGCCAAAGAGAAAAAGTTTTATGGTTAGATGAAATTTAGTCTTTCTAGATAACTCACCCTAAAGAATTGGCATTGTTTTATTGGGAATAAGTTTATCTAAGATTGGTTGCTGACTTAAACAAAGCCAATGACAAGCAAACAAGTCTAATTGTTGGGTTCTGAGGCTGGCAAGAGCTGGGGCTGCGGGAAAGGGCCAAAGGCGGTCAAAGACGATTTCTCCACTGTACAAACTAAATTGTACTAAATAAACTGAGGGAGGAGCAGATAGGTGTTCTAGTAAGTCCGATGCCAAGCGGTGTAGGGATTTGCGGTGTTTTTTCGGAAATTCTATAGGTTGATCGTAGGAGTTAGGCATTTCTCCTTCCCCAATAATTTCACCATAGATAATATCTCGATTATTAACTATAATTGGCAGCCAAAGGTGACCTAACCAAGAGTCTCCGACGCTAGTTTTAATACCTAGATTTTTTTCTACCCAGCGTCTTCTGGCTGGAACATCTCTACAAGCTTGATAGATTGCTTTGGCGGGAAAATTAAAATATTCAGGCAATTGTATAGTCAGGGGGCAATAGATACTGGGAGGTTGATAACCATTAGACTTATGAATTTTAGACCACAAAGCACCAACCGAAGTAGTTTCTATTATTGTTTCGGTAGAACAGTTCATTATGCCTTGCTTAAGGGCTTTGACCATTCTAGCAATCACAGGTGAAGCAGCAGTTACTTGTCCTTGCTCATTAACTTCGGCGTTAACAATGATTAAAACTTTTTCCATTCCCCTTGTAAATTGTGAGACGTTACTATTACTTTTTCCTGGCGGTGTTTTCCGCCCCTTCGGGACTAAATTTTTGAAATAGCGATTGGTAATTATTACTATCTACTACAGATAACTGTCTTAGTTCTACATCTATCATTATGACAGAGGTTATTTCGCGGAGCGATAGTCATAACAAAAGTTAGTTTAATTAGTCTAATTTCATGGGCTATAGTAGCTCTTACGAAGTTTTGGCAAGGTCACTATCAACAATAAACTGTCATTTTTGATGATTACTCATCCAGATGCTTGATTTATGTTTACTTGACCATGATTAATATAACATCACTTGCCAATTGCAAATTTTTAGCAGAATTACGACAATTTAGTTAGGAGACTTTGTTAGCTTTACATAATAGTAAACCATTAGTTTTGAGGACAATGAGTTATGTAACCA
>JASJDF010000432.1 GCA_030065715.1 Xenococcaceae cyanobacterium MO_188.B19
TGTTACAGTAAAGTTGGTTTATATCGTTAGTGAAAATCAAAAAATTATTATGGAACAGTCCCCATTGCAATTTCTTTCTGAGGAAGAGTCTGCGGATATTAATGCTGCTTTATTGGATTCTTCCGAGAAATTTTTGACTCGTCTTACGATCTCTTCTTGGCGACTTTTAGGGATCATTGCTCAGGATACCAACACTTCTATAGAAGAGTTAACACCTAAACAAATTATTGCTTGGTTTGAACAAGATGGTAAGATTCGCCGAGAACAAGGGAAAGATGCAGCTACATTGAAATGGTAAATATACTAAGGATGATTATCCTTAGTCAATAAAATTTCTCCATCTTCCCCCAATACAGGATAGGCTTCGCCTTTTTGGCGATAAATAGCTGCAATATCAGGGTAAGCCCATTCAAAGAGAGTTTTGTTGAAAATATCGCCATCTAGACTCACCCTATCGTACATTCCTGCTGCTAATCTCTGCCTTTGAGCTTCAAACAATACTACGGCTGCTGCCACAGATACATTCAGAGATTGCACCATGCCCAACATAGGAATAATTATATGTCCATCGCTCAAGTCTGCTGCTAACTGAGTGACTCCATATTTTTCGGCACCTAATAAAATAGCTGTGGGTTGAGTGTAGTCGATCTTACGATAGTCGATAGCTTCCTTGCTAAGATGGGCAGCATAAACCTTAAAATTAGATCCTTGTAAATTTGCGATCGCGTCTGTAATATTGGGGTAAGTATGAAGCTGAACCCATTTCTCACTTCCCTGGGCTACTTGGGAATAGGTGGGCATTTTACTCTGACTATTAACAGCGTTGACTGCAAATACTCCTACTGCATCGCAAGTACGTATGATAGCCGATAAATTATGGGGTTTATGGACATCTTCGGTGATAACTGTTAAATCGGGTTGTCTTTTACTGAGTACTTGTTGTAATTTTTTATATCTTTGCGGGATAACCATAAAATATTTATCTTTAGAATAAAATCTCCAATCATGACCAAGTTCAACGATGCTTTTAAAAGTATTCCCAATTTAAAAGTGGAATCAGTGGCAACCGCTTTGGCTTGGTGTTGGTTAGTAGATTTTGGTCAAGGTAATTTCGCCGATGCCAAGTCCGCAGCAGAACTAGTTTTACTCCATGATTGGAACGGTGATACTTTAATGGCTCGCGCGATAGTACATGAACTTCAGGGAGAATATAACCAGGCTTTATCTCTATTTACAGAAGCTTTCGATCTCACATTTACTGTTGATCAAAAGCTGTTTATTGCAACTTTAGCTCATCTTACAGAACAAAAAGCCCAAGAAACTCTGGCAGATGATTTTGCAGTGAGTTTGAACCTCAGTTCTTCTAGTATCTGGCTCAAAAGAATTCAAGCTCTGACAAGCCATGCACCAAAGGCTAGTATCAAATTACAGACTAGCTTTCTGGAGCAGATAGGAAGAATTTTACCCTATTTCCGTACTGTATTAGTTAGACAAGATAATTTTGTTCAAAAAGAACGTTACTCTCAAAAAATCCAGGATAAGCTGACTAGCCAACTAGAAGTATATCAGAATGCCGAGGTTTACGCGATCGCAGAATTTTTATACAGTACTCTAGCTCAGATACTAAGTCTGGCAGGACAAATAAAGCCTGCATGGGAGTTAATCAGTCATTTAACCCAAGCTTATAGTGATTCTCGCAAATTTTTAGAGTCTGGCTGGTTTGCTCTTAACCAAGGAGATTTAGTTATAACTATGGGTTCTTGGGGTAACCCAATTTTGTTTGGTTATTGTGTCGCAGAAGTAATTACTAATCCTTATCATAGTCAAATATTGGATCGTTCTACCATTGATACTGGTACTGCACAAAAACTTTATTTCCAAGCTAGAGAATATTTTGCTCAAGTTCAAGCATTGCGAGGAGAAGGTATGGCAATCATGAGATTAGCTTACCTCAATGCTGTTGACGATCAGTGGAATTTGGCTGCTTTTGGTTATCAAGAAGCTAGAGAATTTTTTGCTCAAACAGGAGATATTTTAAATGTCATAGCAGCGGAAATGGGTCATCTTTGGACTATTCTACAATATCAAACCCTAGACTCTGACTGTATCAAAAACTTGAACCAATGGACTAATTGGATACAAGAGCAGGGGGCAATTTCTTGGGGGATGAGTTGGAGTTTTGCTTTTGCTTTAGCTGCGGAAGAAGTTTTATTAGTTCACCAAGAAATAGAACCCGCTTTACGGTTTATTGAAGTAGCTGAAATTATTGCAATTAAGTTAAGAAGAATACCTAATGCTGATATTTCTCTTTCTTGTCAAAAACTTGCCCAGAGTTGCTTTTTGCTCTTAGAAAATGTTGCTCGTAAAATCCTAGACCAATTAGTATTGACAGACAACTTACCACAGGTTTTTATCTTAACAGAAAAAATCAGAATATATGAAATAAATCCTTTTATCATCAGCGCTATTCCTACTATTAGTCAAATATCTCATCAGCTTGAATCTGGTGTGTTAATGCTAGTTTATTTTGTAACGAATCAAGCCATATTAATGTGGGGAATTACTAAACAAGGATTAGCGAAAACTCATATTTCTGAACAGATCCCAAATCAATCTTTTGAAAATGAGTCCCTTAATCAAATTATTCAGCAATGGCTCAATGAAATAGTAGAAAAAGACGTTAATAAATTAGCTGAAATACTTTTAAAAGATTTATTGATACAGCCTTTTAATCAGGAAATCAATGAAGCTAAACATATTTTAATAATGCCTTGTAGTGGGTTACAAGCTATTCCTTTTTCAGCTTTTAGGTTTAACCAGAATTTAGGTAGTAAAGTTCAGGAGTCAAAACATTACTTAGGATTATTAAAACCTATATCCTATATCAATCAGGTTCAGGAACTAAAAAATCAAAATACTAATGCTGTCAAAAATAATAAATTATTGATTATTACCGAAGATGGGAATATTATAGACAATCACTTAACCAATCAAATCCTTAGCGAATCTCCTGATTTGTCTTTGCGAAAAGCTTTATTACTAGGAATAATTCAACTTTATGATTATTCAAATACTGAAAAAGATATCAAAAAAATTGTCAAAACTGTTCATTTATTTTTGTCTTCCAAGACTTTGTTTATTGCTCAGTCTATGTTTCAAGACTTGGCAGCAGATTTGGCTATTATAAATATTGAAGATATAAGCTTAAATCAATTAGCTTCTATAGAATTAGATATTTTAACTAACAATATTTTGAGTCATGGTTCCAAAGTAGTAGTAATTATGTGTCAAGGCAAACTACCTATTACTACTGCTATGCTAACTCTATTATTTCATCGAGAGTTAGCAGATGGTTTATCTGTTGCACAATCTCTTTATCAAGCACAGCAAAAAATTAGTACGCTCAAAGCTCAAGAAGCAATAGATATTTGTCAAACACTGCAAAATTTTATTTCTTGGCAAAGTAACAGCGATCGCGCTATTCGAGGCTTAATTACTAAACATATGGGAGACATTTTGCTTTTGGCAGGGGACTATATTCGAGCCAGACAAGCTTATGAAGCTGCGATTAACATTTTTTATAGCACAGGGTATATTTTAGAGGCTCGTACTCTGGAGCAAAATTATAAGTTGTTTAATTCTTTCCGAAATATGACCCAACGAGCCGATCTCAATCGACCTATTTTTCAAGCTCCTGTTAATTGGAATCAGGGGTTTATTTTTGGCGACTTTACCCTGAAGAACGTGGAAGTAGGAAAGTAGGTGTTGGGGAGATAAGGGAGATTGGGGAGATTGGGGGACAAGAGGGACAAGGGGGACAAGGGAGACAAGGGAGATAAGGGAGACAGGGGAGATAAGGAGATAAGAAGACAAGGAAGACAAAGAACAATGAAGAACTAACCACTAACCACTAACCACTAACCATATGCGCTTGCGTAGCTCTACCCGAAGGGGCAGCGGTATCCTTTAGGACTAACTACTAACCACTAAGTTTAGTGCTGTACATTACATTAGGGTGTAATTTTTTGAGCGACAATAACAAAGGTAATCAAGGCAAGAAAAACTGCAATTTAAAAAACCATATGTACATCAAGGGGAATTGTAATCGGTCATGAAACCTCTGATTATTGTTTCTGGACTAGGTAGCATCGGATATAAAATATACAGCTTATTACAACAACAAGGGGCAGAGGTAGTAGGAATAAGCGATCGCCCAATTACGTTACAAAATCAAGAACAAGTTATTGTTGGGGATGCTCGTTCTCCTGCTATTTTGGTCAAAGCAGGAATTAGAAAAGCCAATACTTTGGTTTTAGCTAGTAATGATGATCCTTTTAATTTAGCGGTTCTCACTCAAGCCAAAGTGCTTAATCCTCAGATTAGAATTATTAATCGCTTACTCAACCAAACTTTAGGAGAAAGATTAGACCGTACTCTAACAGAGCATTTCACGATGAGTATGGCAACTTTGGCTGCTCCTATATTTACCTTTGCAGCTTTGGGAAATAAAGCTATAGGACAATTAAAACTGTTTAATCGTACTTGGCCGATTCACGAAGAGGTAATCGATCAGGATCATCCTTGGTTGGGTAAACCCCTATGTGATCTCTGGAATAATCCTTCTCGAATGTTGATTTATTATCTGCCAATTAAAGGGGAAATTGATCTTGTCTCAGCGGTAATCGCAGGAAAAACTCTAGAATCAGGGGATTGCTTGATTGTAGGAACTAAACCTACATTTCGCAATAAAAAACGTTTTTGGTGGCAAAAATTAATCAAAGCTATTACTAATTTGCCTCGTTATCAACGTTACACCAGACCAGTAATCGTAGTAACCCTGTGGTTATTGATTATGGTATTTATCGCCACGGGGATCTATGTCAGCGTCAATCTCAATACTTCTATCGTAGATGCACTTTACTTCTCAGTAGGAATGATTACAGGTGCAGGAGGACAAGAACAAGTAGCAGAGCAAGCCCCCGATACAATTAAAGTGTTTACTGCCATTATGATGATTGTGGGAGCAGGGGCGATCGGAATTTGCTACGCTCTAATTAACGATTTTGTTTTGGGTAGTCG
>JASJDF010000433.1 GCA_030065715.1 Xenococcaceae cyanobacterium MO_188.B19
AGATAATGAAAGACAAAGCGCAGCTTATGCAGAGAAAAAACTTAAACAATTAAATATTGCGCCCCATATTATTCAATTAGTAAAATTAATTATTTTAAGTACTGAAAAGCATCAACCATTAATCGAGAATATCAACAATGCAATTTTTTTAGATATGGACTTATCAATTCTTGGTGCATCAAAAGATAATTATTTAAAGTATTCTCAAGCTATACGTCAAGAGTATATTTGGTTGAGTGAGCTCGAATATCAAAAAGGTAGAAAACAAGTTTTAAGCAATTTTTTAGCTAGAAAAAGCATTTATTTCACTGATTTATTTTGTCAAAAGCTAGAAGTACAAGCAAGAAACAACTTAGAATGGGAAATAAAAAAAATTCAAAATTCAAAATTCAAAATTTAAAATCAACACTGTTACATAAAATTAATCAATAGAGTATAGCGTTTGTCGGACTCATGAGGTACACCTAACACCTGCCTTCTGCCCTCTGCCTCCTGGCTCAAAACCCAAAACTCTCTACCCCACCAACATGAGAACTGCTATATATGCTTATTTAGTTAAAAAAACGCGATACATTACAAAAACAGCTATAGATATATAACCAAATACCGCGATCCAATCTAACCAATCACTCAGAGCCATTACTTATTTCCTCTCAGTGTTTACTGTTTACTGTTTACTGTTCACTGATAAAAGCTTAGCAATAGTGCGATTTTCAGGAATAAAAGTCGATCGCGCTACCCTTTGGATATCTTGACTATCAACCGCAGCAAGAGCTTCTAAATCTCGGAAAATGTTGCGCCAGCTACCTGTTTTGGCTTCATATTCTGCTAGGATTTTTGCCATACCAGAATTAGAGTCCATACTATCGAGTAAATTAGCTTTAATCTGGGTTTTAACTCGATTTAATTCTGCTTCCGTAACAGGTTCAGTTTTGAGTAGTTCGATTTGTTCTCGCAATGCGCCACCCACTTCTTCAACGCTTTTACCTGGTGCAGTAAGAGCATAGAATAACATCATATTAGGGTATTTATCTCCAGGAAAACCGCTAAAGCCTTGAGCAGTTAGAGCTATTTGTTGCTTTTCTACCAACGATTGATACAGACGAGAAGTTCTACCATTACTGAGAATATCTCCGATCACTTCATATACGACATAGTCAGGATCAGTTAGGGCGGGAATATGGTAACCTTCCAAATACCAAGGCTGGGTGGGTAAATTGATAGTTACTTCCTTAGTTTCAGTTTGAGGAGGTTCTGAGGCTATTACTGTGGGAGGTTTAGGTTTTTTAGGAAAGCGTCCAAAATAAACTCTAGCTAATTTTTTGACTTGTCTGGGATTGACATCACCCGCGATGGCGATAGTAAGATTATTGGGAGTGTAATAAGTATCAAAAAAGTCTTGTATGTCATCCCTGGTTAAGTTAAGAATGTCCTCATTGTAACCAATAGTAGGACGTTTATAGGGATGGACAGAGAAAGCAGTATCCAGAAAAACTTCGATAGTTTTCCCAATGGGAGAATTATCAGTACGTAAACGTCTTTCCTCTAGGATTACTTGTTTTTCTTTATAAAATTCCCGAAATACTGGCTCTAAAAATCTTTCCGACTCCAAGGACATCCAAAGTTCTAATTTGTTAGCAGGAAAACTATAGAAATAATTCGTGTAGTCCGCAGAAGTAGTAGCATTTAGCCCTACTCCTCCAGCAGTTTCGACTATTTCCCCATAGTCATTTTGTTTGACCAAACTATTGGCTTGAGATTCAACTTGATTAAACTCTTGGGTTAATTCCTCCAATTTCCCTTGATTCCCTGCTGCTTTTGCTTGCTTAATTTGAGCAAATATCTGGTCTAATCGTTTTAAAAGTCGTTTTTCAGCAGTATAATCCTTTGTTCCAATGGTTTTAGTTCCTTTAAATGCCAAATGCTCCAAAAAATGAGCTACTCCTGTTTTTCCATCTGGTTCATCTACCCCTCCCACATTGGCATAGGTAGCAAAAGAAACTACTGGTGCTTCATGATTTTCCAATACAATAAATTTCATCCCATTAGCTAGGTGAAATTCAGTAATACGCTCTTTAAAACCTGATAGATAAGGTTGAATAGAAGTTTCACTATCTGCTACCGCATGAGGGGTGAAACTAAACAACAAACCTATAGTCATGAGCAAAATCAATAACCTTTGTCCAAGACAAAGCCAATACTTTTGCAAAAAATTAAACATAAAGATAAAACACCTTAACCATAAGCTATCAATTAAATTTGATGAAATTCTATGAAGGATCGCCCCAAAACAAGCCTGATTATTAGAATATAGAAACACTATAAAGGAACAGGAAGGGGAAAAAGGGAATTTTCCTAAGTTTTAACACCTCATTTCTGATTCTTTTAATAGACAGACCCAATCAAGAAATTATTTTTAGTCAGTCTTAAACCATTATGCAAGTTTTTTCTCAACGCAGGTTATCCAAATCTCAAAATACAGAAGAAGATACTCGAACTCGTATCTTACAAGCTGCGTTGCGATTATTTGCTCGTAAGGGTTACGATGGCACAACTACTAAGGATTTAGCTACCAGTGCTAATGTAGCAGAAGGAACTATATTCAGACAGTTCGCTAACAAAAAAGCAATTCTAATTGAGGTTGCTACTTCTGGTTGGGTAGAAATTCTGACAGATTTACTGACAGAATTAAGTGAAATGGGAAGCTATAAGGCAATAGCTCAGGTAATGCGCCGTCGCATGCTCAATATGCAAGCTAATAGCGATCTTTTACGAGTTTGCTTCATTGAGGCTCAATATCATCCTGAATTACGAGAACGTATTCAATTAGAAGTAATTGCTAAAATGAGCGATGTAGCAGAAGCTTTCTTTGAAACGGCGATGGAAAAAGGGATTTATCGTAAAATGAACCCGAAAATAGTAGCTCAAGTCTTTTTAGGAATGTTTGCGATCGCAGGTTTTTCCGAAGAAACAATTATGACTCCCGATGCTTCTCCTAAAGCTCTACAAGAAATGGCGGAAGGAATTGCGGATATCTTTTTACATGGGGTTTTGGTAACTGATTCTTAGGTTTTAGGTTTTAGCCCTAATCCTAAAGGATACACCTTCGGATAAGGATTCGCTTCGCTTCGCGTTAGGAAACATACAAATAATTCTGCTTGGGTACTTATCCTTTAGGGCTGTTCCCTATTCTCTAATCCTCTACTAAGTCTCTTGTTAATAAGTGAGAATTGGTATTACATATTTTCTAGATAAAATACTATTCAATTTGATTTATTCGGATATCAACTAATCGTTGAATAGGAATTATAGCTATATACAAAAAAAATGCAATTCTAAAAAATGTAAGTGGTAAATTGTAAAATAATGTGCTGCACAATAATATAACTAATACTGGAATTAATAAAGCTCTTAATCCTTCTAATGTATAGGATAAAACAATCAAAATAAAAAGTAACTTTAAGGTATTTTCGTTAAAAGAAGTGTTTTGAAAAGATTGTTCTTTTATTTCTATAAAGTAATAGCAGTTTTGACACAAACAGTATTCTTGCCCCTCTATTTCAAAGGTTTTTAGCTGGCGTGGATTATTAAAATTACATTTTGGACATCTCATCTTAATAAATTTTTTTAAAGATGATTCTTTTATTTATGGTAACTAAGTAATCGAAAAACTGCCTGGCTGAAAGGTTAGTGGCGGATTCATTCGAGTTATTTTGTCTTTCTGACTAATTACTGCTATGGACTTAAATATTTGCCAGTTATCTCTTATTATTGTAAAGCATATTAAGAGATGGAAAGCTGCTTTAGGGCAAATCATAGCCTACAGTAGTTTCTATCCCAATCATCAAATTGACTATTCTTTGATAAATGTTAAATGAACAAATACGGATTAGCTATTCATAGCACTACTCCTGAACTAGGACTTAGTATTAGTAATTTTGTCGAAGATAATCGGCAACAAGTTTGGGATTTGGGAAGAAGTTTATCATCCCTTTTACATCAGTATTTACAAGAAATAATTCAACCTCAAACTTGGCAAGATTTAGGATTTATTGCTGTTGCTAAAGGACCTGGCGGGTTTACAGGGACTAGAATTGGGGTGGTGACGGCTAGGACTTTAGCTCAACAATTAGATATTCCTTTATATGGTATTTCCAATTTGGCTGCGATCGCGTATAATTTTGTTATAAAAACCCCTACTCATGATTTATTGGCTGTAGAAATGGCAGGAAGAAGAGAACAGCTATTTGTGGGGATTTATCAGTTATCTTCTGATGGAGTTTGGCAATGCTATTTACCAGATACCATAATGACTAATTCGGCTTGGCAAGAAACACTAAATAATCTTTCGTCTCCTTACAAATTAATCCAAGCTCCCGAACAAATTGCCGATACGGTTGGAGATGTTTTAAGTTTAGGCTATTTACAGTGGCAACAGAAAAAAGATGGTGATTGGTCAAAAGCCATTCCTTTTTATGGTCAGCATCCTGTATAAATTAGTATCTGAAAAAACTTCTGTTGACAATAAACGGGGAACAATTGAAAATTAACAGTTGACCCTTAACCACTGACCACCAATGACATTACAACTTCGTATTTTTGTTCCCGAACATCCTCTAATTAAGCATTGGTTAGCTGTGGCTAGGGATGAGAATACTCCTTCTGTGTTATTCAAAAGTGCTATGACAGAATTGGGACGCTGGTTGACTTATGAAGCTACCAGAAAATGGCTTCCTGTAATAGAAACTCAGGTCAAAACTCCTTTATCTGTATGCGATGCTGTTTTTGTTAATCCCGAAATTCCCATCGCCGTAGTACCAATTCTCAGAGCAGGACTAGTATTATTAGACGGAGCGCAAAATATCTTACCAGTGGCTTCTATTTATCATCTAGGATTAGCAAGGGATGAATCTACTCTTGAAGCTATTTGCTACTTGAACAAGTTACCAGAGCAGTTTAATCCACAAGCAAAAGTATTA
This sequence comes from Xenococcaceae cyanobacterium MO_188.B19, assembly GCA_030065715.1. Lineage (GTDB taxonomy): Bacteria > Cyanobacteriota > Cyanobacteriia > Cyanobacteriales > Xenococcaceae > JASJCP01. The sequence continues at coordinate 4,980 of JASJDF010000433.1, forward strand.
ATTCTCGAACCAATGTTAGCTACTGGTGGTTCAATTATGATGGCAATGGAAGAAGTAACTAGTCGTGG
>JASJDF010000434.1 GCA_030065715.1 Xenococcaceae cyanobacterium MO_188.B19
CAACAAAATTGCTGACGTAAATTTTATTAATCTCATGCTCAGGTAATGGTGTCATAATGGCTAAATTTCCACAGTCGTAAGCAATACGAGAACTGCGCTTTTCTCCCAAATCTTCTAAAATCGCTTCAAATTCTGACCAGCTAATATTTTCCAGTAATATGGTTTGTCCTGGTGGAACTATAATTCTGTTAATTTCTAATAACATAATCGTAGATAGTTATTTAGTATTACTATATTTTAATTTTAGGCAGAGATGAAAAAACGCGTTACTCTTACCTTCCCCAAAAATACGGTTCATCTTCCCATAGCTTATCGTCTAGCCAAAGACTTCAATATTGCTGCTAATATTATCCGCGCTCAAGTCGCCCCGAATCAAGTTGGGAAACTGGTGGTGCAACTTCAGGGAGATATTGATGAAATTGATGCTGCAATCGAATGGATGCGAGGAATAGAAATACAAGTTTCTCAGATGAGTGGCGAAATTGCCATTGATGAAAACCTTTGTGTTGATTGTGGTTTGTGTACTGGAGTCTGTCCCACAGAAGCCTTAACTTTAGATCGGGAGACTTTCCGCCTTAAGTTTTTGCGATCGCGTTGTGTCGTGTGCGAACAGTGTATTCCTACTTGTCCTGTAGAAGCAATTTCTATTAATCTTTGATCATTGAAGTAATGCCAGAAAGATTCTTTACCAGTAAAATTGAACAGTAAATTTGTTGGTAGAAAATAAATGTTTGAAACTTTACCAAAACTCAACGGCACAGCAAAAGTAGAGTTAATAATTAATGGGCTTTCGATCATCGTAGAAGTGAATGGTAACGATGCACCCATAACTGCTGGTAATTTTGTTGATTTGGTACAGCGTGGCGTTTATGATGGTTTATCATTTCATAGATTAGTACCAGACTTTGTGGTTCAAGGAGGAGATCCTCAGAGTCGTGATCCTAATTTTACTGGAACATTAGGTACTGGTGGTTTCATCGATCCCGCAACAGGAGAAGAACGAACTATTCCTTTAGAGATTAAGCTACAAGGAAATGCGGAACCCACTTATAGTACAGAATTAGGGAGACTGGCAGGAAATCCTACCCCTCCAGATGTGATTTTACCCAATGATCGTGGTTCCATAGCAATGGCTCGTTCTGCTAACCCCGACTCTGCTTCTTCCCAGTTTTACTTTCCTCTAAGTGATGCCAATTTCCTTGATGGAGATTATGCAGTCTTTGGGAATGTGGTAGAAGGATTAGATGTTATTGATAATATTGCAGAAGGCGATCGCATTGAAGACGCAGAAGTTATTGAAGGAATCGATAATTTAGCCTTATTTGGCAATTTTGTCGGAAAAGTGGGCTATTCCAATAATAATACTCTAAAGGGTTCGGATTTAGAGATTGTTTTTGCCTTAACAGGTGATGATACTCTCGGTTCTAGTGCCAATTCATTACCCGACGGAGAAGGAACAACTATTTTAGTCGGTGGTTCGGGAAATGATGAATATCGACTTTCTGACAATTCAACTGTTGTTATTTTGGAAAATGGTAATTCTAGCCAAGATATAGCAGTTGTTGAAAGTCTAGATATTAATGGCGATACATCTTTTATTGCCGAAATTGATAATCGTCATCTGTATGTAGGAGATATACAATCCGATCAATATGCAATTTTAGTTGATTGGCAAGAACCTGAAAATCGCATTGAAAGTTTTGTTTTCTCCGACAATACTACTCTGAGCTACGATCAAGTTGCCAATAGCTTTAATCAATCAGATAATTATCTAGGAAACTTTACCTGGGAACAACTAGAACAAAGCAATGAAATTGACTTAGAAAGAATTGGTTTAACACCATCTTCGGTCAATGATGCTATTAATCAGGCTTCAGTCAGAGCTAGTGAACTAGAATTAAAAGCCAAACCTAGTCCACTGAATAGTCCTATCTATCGTTTTCAAAACTCTAAGATACCAGGAACATACTTATTTGTTGGAGAAGAAGAAAGAGATCGTATCAATGAGAATTTTGCAGATACTTTTACGGAAGAAGGATTAGCCTTTAAAGTTGCAGTTGAAGAAGGAGATGATTTAATTCCTTTGTATCGTTTCCAAAGCACAATTACTCCTGGCACTTATTTATTTGCTCAAGAAGAGGAAAGAGTAAGTATTAATGAAAATTTTGCAGATAGCTTTACTGAAGAGGGATTAGCTTTTTATGTTTATGGTGCTGATTCAGGTTGGGCGAGGGATTTTTCCAGATTTCAAAATAGCGATCGCCAAGGTACTTATTTATATGCAACTGGAGACGAAAGGGATAATATTCGTGTAAACTTTCCGAATTTTGTGGAAGAAGGCACTGCTTTTGAGGTTGATCTAATATAGTCCAAATACAATGCTGAATTAAAAATGAAAATAAAAGCAATGGCTGATTTTTTATTGATAATTTTGCATTGTTCTCAGTAAGTTTTATCGAGGCAAGAATTACTTCTAAATCTTTAACTAAAAAAATATGAGTTCTAACAAATTAGGTTGTGGCTTCTTACCAATTTTAAGCTTAATTGGTATTCTGGGTATTGGTGGTGGTATTTATGCTTACAAAAAAGGTTTTATCCCTCAAGAATTAACTCCTTTAAGAGGAGCAAAAGTAATTCCTGATGAAGCTATTTTTACGAGTTTTATTTCTACCGAGTATCAAGATTGGCAACAGATAGAAAATTTAGGTATAGATCGAGCTGAAGACTTAATCAAAGAAACAACTAACACAATAGACGAAGAACTTTCTGACTTAAACATTGATTATCAAACAGATATTCAACCCTGGTTGGGAAATATGATGTTAGCTGTAGTACCTGAAGATGAAACATCAAGTGCAAAATATAGTTTGTTAGTTTTAGGTATTAAAAACCCAATTAATGCTTACAAATTTTTCAAAAAATTTCAAACTCAAAGCGGAGAAAAATTAGAATTTGTCCAGCACAACGGTATTAAAATCAATCAGGCTAAAGACGAGCAACAACAAATAACTAATATTGCCATATTGGGTAATAAAATAGTTGTCTCTGATTCAATGTTAGCTGTCAAAAAAGCTATTGACACTTATAAAGGAGAACCTTCTTTTGCTAGTAATCCAGACAATCTGAAAGTTTTAAAACAACCTCTAAATCTCAAAAATAGCTTGGTTCAAGTATATCTTACCGATTACGACCGCTTGCTGGAAAGTACTTTTTATAATCCTTCTCAAAATAACTTAACTACCTTGCAGCCTCTAGAATCAGTAATTTTAGGGGTTGGAATAGAAGATAAACAACTAACTATGCGAAGTTTTACGAAACTAAAACCTGAACTAGATTTAACAGAAGCTCAACCAATAAATAATAAACTAGTTAGTAAATATCCAGCAGCAACTATTGCCTTATTTAATGGTCAAGGTATTAGTCAATTTTGGTCTGATCTAGTTAAGATTAGTGAGCAAGATCGTAATTTAAAAACTACATTAAGAGGGGCAAGATATTCTACTAGAGTAGTTACTGGTTTGAACTTAGATAAAGACATTTTTGGCTGGATGGATGGGGAATATGCTTTAGGAATTGTTAAAACTAATCAAGCATTAATTCCAGAGATCGGTCTAAAATTAGGCACAGTAATTATTTTAGAAACAAGCGATCGCGATACAGCTCAAAATGCCTTAGATTCTATAGCAAATAAACTACAAGAGCGGACGGGAATTATCGCTCAAACTAAGGAAACAAAGAAACAAACTATCACTCAATGGAATATTCCCAATAGCGATATTGACATATCTTATAGTTGGTTAGATAAGGAAAATCTCTTATTAACTATGGGGAATAATATTGTTGATTCTATGAATAAATCTCCTAATAACTCTCTCAAACAAAATCCTAAATTTAAAAAATTTGTTCAAACCATACCTAATAATAGTCTCGGATATTTTTATATTGATATGGAAGAAGTTATGGCAACTTTGAAACAAATGCCAGGATTTTATGCAAGTTATGACCCCGAATCAATAGCTATTTTTGACTCTATACAAGGGGTTGGCGCAACCTCTACTATGCCAGATTCTCATACTACTAAAACTGATCTGGTTCTTTGGTTTAAATGATTACTGATGACTGCTACCAATTAGATATAACAAAGCCATACGCACTGCAACACCACTAGTAACTTGATCTCCAATCAAGCTCAAATTTTGATCATCCATTAAATCGGAGGTTATTTCTACCCCTCTATTAACGGGACCTGGGTGTAATACTTTAACATCAGGATGACAAACTTTTATGCGATCGCGTGTAATGCCATAATTGAGATGATATTCTTGCAAACTGGGAATAAAATTGTTACTCATCCGTTCTTTTTGTAAGCGCAAAGTCATCACAAAATCTGCATTTACTAAAGCTGGTTCTAACTCCCAATGAAGATAAAGATTATCTCTTGGGACTAAATCTAAAAATAGCTTGGGTAATAAAGTGGGAGGTGCTGCTAAATGAACTTCTGCTCCTGCTGCTGTCAGACTGTAAATATTGGAGCGAGCCACTCTAGAATGAAGTATATCCCCCACAATAGCTATTTTTTTCCCTGATAATAACTCTAAACGCGGATTTTCTTGATCCAAGAGATAGGTTAAAGTAAATAAATCTAATAAAGCTTGGGAAGGATGCTGATGTAATCCATCTCCCGCATTAAGAATACTGACTCCTGATTTAATACGATCCATTTCATCTGCGATCGCTTGTGGAACTCCTGCTTGCTGGTGACGAATGGTCATAATATTTGCCCCCATCGCCAAATAGGTTTTAGCCGTATCTAAAATAGTTTCTCCTTTAGTTAAGGAAGATGTACCAGGAGCAAAGTTTAAAATATCAGCAGATAACCTTTTAGCAGCTAGTTCAAAACTACTACGAGTACGGGTAGAAGGTTCAAAGAACATATTAGCTACTACCTGACCTTGAAGAGCAGGAACTTTTTTGGTGCGTCGGGATATTACTTCCCGAAAACTAGCAGCAGTTTGTAATAC
>JASJDF010000435.1 GCA_030065715.1 Xenococcaceae cyanobacterium MO_188.B19
AGATCGAGCCTCTATTTTGGTTGGTAGTAATACCTGTCAAGGTAAGCTTAGTCAGTGAACCAAGAATCCCCTAGATTCCTTGATTAGCCGTTCAGGCTAATATCTATGGGGAGTGTCAAGTTCTGGCTATGCTTATGCTGAAGGATTTTGGCTACATGGCAATACTCCAGAACGCTATTATTTTAAAGAAAACAAAAGTATTTGGTTATGGGGATTGATTGTACCTTTAATGACTTTTGGATTATTTAGGTTGACTAATGGTTGGATTTTAGTAATTTTACTAGGATATCCCTTAATTATCTTTAAAATAACCAAATATTTTCAAAGTAGAGGGCTTAAAACCAAAAAAGCTTTACTTTATGCCGTATCTTGTTTACTAATCAAGTTTCTTCAATTACAAGGTCAAATTCAGTTTTATATCAGTAAATTGTCAGGCAAAAAAAATCAGCTTATTGAATATAAATATCCAAAAGCTAATTTAGAATAGAAACAAAATTATAACTTTTTAACCAATAGTACTAGAATCATAAGGCGAAGCTATTAAATTTCCTTCATTAGACAAAGCTAAGAAATCAACCACTTCAGTATCGTGTCGTCTTTCTGAATCTAAACTTTTATCCTCTTCAATCATAATCTGTACTCGATCCGAATCTAAATTACGATATCTTAGTCCAGCAGCATCAAGACCATCATGACTAGCTAATGAAGCTAAGAGATGGGGAGATACTGTAAACTCCTGATTGAAGTTGATATTATGCCATCGATGAGTTACTTCATCACCTGTATGACCAGCTTCATAGCTTACATCCCCCCAAGTACCTTGTCCTGATTCAATTGCTAACCAACCTACAGTTTCAGTACCATGACCCAATGAATTTAAAGCTTCTTCTTTTTCCAGAGTCAACCTAAAGCCATCAGTAGTAGCATTTTTTTGTCTAGTTCTCACAAATTGCTGGTCATTATTGGTTTGGACTTGACTCAACACAACAGGAGTATTATCGAAACTGTTATTAAAACTAACATCTTGCCAGTTAGAGTCTCTCGTTCGATCTAAGTCAAAAAACCCTACTTCTAGTAATGACCCATCACTAAGCTGCCATGAACCAGCTTCAAGTACTATATAACTAAAGCTTTCTCTCGTATGCTTTCCATCTTTATATTCTGGTTCTTGTAAAAAAGCCGTAAAACTATTATTTTCAATGTTGGTAATTCTTGTAATTGCAGGATCGCCCCCATTTCGGGATAGAGGCAAAGCAAATACTACAGGATTATTATAGGAATTTGCTAATTGAATTGTTTTACTTCGATGGTTAAAATTGTCAACTCTTCCTACTTCTCCTATGACTTGATTGGCAGAACTGACATCATCATCGTCATTATAATCATCTTGATCTCCATCCCAACCAGCATTGTTAATAAAATCGACAATTGCATCATACTTGGGAGAGCCATTTTGATAGACAGATTCCAATGTTCCCCAACTCCCCCATTTGTTAGGAGTTTTGATATCATTGAAGTTAACAAATAAATCACCGCCAGCATCAAACCATTCTTCTAAATATTCTTGATAAACTTCCCCCATTCTGGGATCGCGATTGGCTGCAATAAACAAATCAGTAATAGCTTGATTATTAACAACTCTATTGCGACCAACTAGATGTTGACCTCCTTCATAAGCGAGTAATTGTAAATCTCTTTCTTCGGTCAATTTGACATGATTTTCGACCATATTGCTGACTCTTTCTAAACCAGCCCCCCCTGAAGGAGGGTTTTTTAGAACTCCTCCTTCAGTAATTTCTTGAAATAGTTTATTCAAACCACCATCTGAGTCTTTAGTCCATGATTCTAGTTCTGCTTCATATTCTGGCTTACCCACATAACCGCCGAAATAAGGCGCGATCGCAATCGCATCTATTCCTGTATCCGAGTGGGATAGAGGAGTATCACTCCAGCGATAACTTAATGCTGTCTCTGCTATCCAAGGATTGGCAGCATGGGCTGCCATGACTCCGATAACTCTTTCTGAATCATTAGAGAATGTCTCATCCCAAATATGAACTATCTCAGTAGTACGCTTACTAAACCAATCAACATTGCCTAATTTAGAATCTGGCCAAAGCTGCTGAGCCTGATTTTCAACCCAATGATATTGTTCAAATTGAGGATTCCAAACTTCGTTTGAATATTCAACATAAACTTTTAGTTCTGGCTCAAGATGATCTTTAACATACTGAGCAAAATTCTCTACGTATTCATCCGTTGCCTGATGCGGGATAGTAAACCAAGGATTAGTATCGGTTTGATTCGCCAGTTCCACCATAATCTCTACTGGCGCACCAGCTATCGAGTATCTAGCATCTTCTAGCTTTGGTCTATTTGCCCATTCTTTCTGCTCAGAGTTATTGGTTTCCATCCAATCCATAAATCTTAAGGTGCTAAATGGTTGAATTTTTTCGAGAAACTGAGGATTAAAAATTTCAGTAGTAGCAAGTGATTCTTGAGATTCGTGAATAACACGAATATTTTTAATATAATCCCCAGTTTTATTGGGGTCTGTTTCTGTAATACTTAATAAAATACCTGATGTTGAAGGATTTACTTCTATAACATCTCTTCCAGGTGTAGAGAGGGCTTCATTTTTTTTTGCATCAAATCTATATTCAATTATTCCTTCTCCTTCGTAAAGAACCACATAATTTCCTGGTAAATAGTTACCAATATCTCTAAATAAAAGGGAGCTTACTTTGGTGTATTCAGTTCCTGATTGATCTTTTGGCAGCGATTTAAGCCATCCTTCAGAATCAAGTTTTAACAAATGTTCTTCTTTCGTACTCCATTTTTTTGTAGTCTGAGTCAACCAATTTTGCGAAGATTTGAACTCATTAAGAAAAGGTAGTTGACTGGAATAATAATTGATTGAGCCAAGATTAGTACCTATTAAATTCATATCAGACTGAGTAACCATGGTAAAATTTTTGCTCCCTTTAATTTGTGAATTCATAAAAATCGAAATAAATAAAGTTATCAAAAAGAGTGATACTAAATAGTATTTGAGATGATTAAAGATCGGTGTGATTTTGATCAAAACTAAAATAGGCTACCATGGATTAAAGTAAGTATTTTCACGTATAATTGTTAAAAAAGCGAGAACTTATTCTTGTTTACAATTGAGTTAATAATTCTATGTCTTTGATTTCTGAACCTATTTTTTTAGTTGGTGCAGAACGTTCTGGAACAACTCTCCTGCGATTAATGTTGCGGAGTCATTCTCAACTATCCTGGTGTAATGAATTTGAATATAGTGTGGATTTAATACCCAATGAACAAGAGTTGCCCATATTAGATGATTATTACAAGTGGTTGGCAACTCATCGGATTTTTAGAGCCACTAATTTCCGAATTGACCGTGGTTTAGACTATCCTCAATTAGTCAATAGTTTTTTAGCCCAAAAGAAAACTATTGACAGCAAACCTTTAGTTGGAGCTACAGTACATAGGCATTTTGATCGTTTATTAAGAATTTGGCCCAAGGCAAAATTCATCCATATTGTACGTGATGGAAGAGATGTAGCACGCTCTTGTATTGGAATGGGTTGGGCAGGTAATGTTTGGACTGGGATAGAACGCTGGATTGAAGCTGAAAATTTGTGGGCAGATATGAAACAATCTTTGCCAAAAGAACAACAAATAGAAATCACTTATGAATCATTAATTTATCAGCCTGATACCACTTTAAAAAAGCTGTGTGATTTTATCGGAATAAACTTTGAATCAGAAATGCTCAATTATCACAAGACAAGTAGTTATGATTCACCAGACCCTAAATTACTCAATCAATGGCAGCATAAATTATCAGATAGAGAAATTCAATTAGTCGAATCAAGGATTTCCCACATGCTTGTGGAGAGAAATTACGAACTAAGTGGTTTACCTCTAATCAAAGTCGATAATCTATTAGAACAACAATTAAGGTTGCAATGTTTGGTTAAAGCGCGTCCAATTTAGAATTAAACGACTTGGATTATCTTTAGTCATTGCAGATTACTTATCCCGTCATTTAAAAATCATCTCTTGGCAAACCAAGATTCAATTAAAAATTAACGCAATTATTCAATCTCAACTTAAGTAATACTTAATTAACCAAATATTTTTTTAAAAGTTTAGTATAAATGTTAGCCAATATCATAATTGTTAATTACCGGACACCTCAATTAGTTATAGATTGCTTGTTTTCACTTCAAGATGATATTAAATCGACTAATACTATTGTTACAGTAGTCGATAATTGTTCTGAGGATGATTCGATCAAAACAATTGAACAAGCAATCATCGAAAATCATTGGGCTAATTCAGTACAGTTAATAAAATCTCCAATAAATGGAGGATTTTCTGCTGGCAATAATCTAGGAATACAAGGGACAAAATCAGATGCTTATCTATTGCTAAACAGCGATACCATACTTCGTCCAGGAGCTATTAAATCTTTATTAGAGGCAATGCAAGCAAATCCTGATGCAGGCTTAATTAGTCCGCGCTTAGAATGGTCAGATGAAACCCCTCAAATTAGTTGTTTTCGTTACCATTCCCCTTTCAGTGAATTGATAGACGCTGCTGCAAGCTCTCCCGTCACAAAATTACTGGCAAAGTATAATGTGCCTATCCCAGTTTCCGATACTCCCATTAAACCTCAATGGACTAGCTTTGCTTGCGTTTTAATTCGTCATGAAGTGATCGAGCAAATTGGTTTGATGGATGAGGGATACTTTATGTATTTTGATGATGTAGATTATTGCCGAAGAGCTAGAAATGCAGGATGGGAAATTCTACATTATCCTCAATCAAGAGTTGTACATCTTCGTGGTGGAAGCAATTCTGTCAAAGCCGATTTAGCTGCTCGTAAAAGACCTAAATCCTATCTATATGCTTCTAGAACCAGGTATTTTACGAAGCATTACGGTTCAATGGGACTCTGGTTAGCTAATCTGTGTTGGCTGGCTGGTAGAAGTATTTCTCTGCT
>JASJDF010000016.1 GCA_030065715.1 Xenococcaceae cyanobacterium MO_188.B19
GGTATTGTAGAACGTAAAGTTGGTACTCGCGATTTAGATGTTCTCAATGGTTTAATGAACCCTGTTCGTGGTTTACCCCTTACCAGTGCTTTACTAATTACCGCAGGTATGGCTAGTGCAGGTATTCCAGGATTAGTGGGATTTGTCGCTGAATTTATCGTATTTCAGGGTAGCTTTGCCACTTTCCCCATTGAAACTTTACTGTGCATTATTGCCTCTGGTTTAACTGCGGTTTACTTTGTTATACTCCTCAATCGCACCTGTTTTGGCAAATTAAATAACAAAATAGCCTATTATCCCCAAGTACTGCGATCCGAGACTATTCCTGCTTTAGTTTTGACAGGAATTATTTTCTTTCTCGGTATTCAACCCAATTGGTTATTACGCTGGATCGAACCCACCACAGATTTATTGGCGATAGATGCCAACCAAACCGAACAAGTTGCAGTAATCGATAATCATCATTAGTTTTTTATTTTTTATCCTCATCACTAATGACTAATAACTAAGAACTAAAATCATGGTACAAACACCAATTAACCCCACAAACAATATCCCCCCTTCTACCCATCAATTTGCAGATGTAATTCATCGTCTAGAAGGTGGGGGATCGATGTTACCCGATACTCCAGAAAACCTAATGCAGATTATCGGTATCTATAAAGCCTATGCTGTACCGATGGATTTCTATTGGCGCGATTTACTATACATTGCCGAAAGAGTATTTTTAGAACCTCTCCCTTTCTTTAAATATTTTCTCCCCCAAGAATATTTAGATTTAGCCAATCACTATGCTGGTGATGATGCAGACTTAAAAATTTGGCGGGGAACAGCAAAAGCCCATCCAGAATTACTAGAATTTATGGATAAGGGAAAAACTGTTAAGATGCCCAAACTCTTACATCATCTATGGCACGATCGCATTAATATGGAATTTGCTGAAGCTTGTATGCGATCGATGCTTTGGCATGGTAGGGATATGGGATGGGGTAAGTTTGATGCTTACTTAGATACAGACGAGTATAAGGCTAATGCGGATCGGGCAATTAAAGCCTATTTTAAATATAATCCTCCCATGTTAGCTCTATACAAGCTATTCCCTGAGATGTTCCTCGAACAAGTAAGACAGCTATCTTACTATTCCAATCTCGGTTTATTTTGGGAAGTAATGGCACCTGTCTTCTTTGAAATGTCCGATATTTACGATGAAGGGGGATTTAAAGGTGTACCCGATGCGATGAACTTTTTAGTTAATGGGATCTTTGCTGTTTCGGGTCGTCCCATTTATCATCATGTTTATATTCGCGGGGAATGCTACGAAATTATCCCCAAATCCAAAGGCTTTATGTGGTTGTATGAAGCTGCTTTACCTTATGTAGAAGCTATCTTCTATCGCACTGCACCTTTTCGCGGTACAAAATCTTATAACGCCCAAGCTAAACAAGTTCCTGAAGAGCAAAAAGACTTCCACTACGGCATTTTATACGCTGATGTTTTCCCTGTGGGTACTGCTGGTATTCCCCCCACATTATTAATGGATGATATGTATCATTTCCTACCCGATTATCTTCAGGAATACTATCAAAAACATTGTCGCGGGGAAGATGATATTTTAATTCAATTAGGAATTACTTTTCAGCGATCGATGTATAATGTAACATCCGCGGTAATTCAAGCTTTGCGTCAAGCTTTGTTATATCCTTTAGACGATCCCAATCCCAAACATTTACAGAAAAATCGTCAATTTTTTGAAGCTCAGATGGATCGTTTCTTACGCCCTGAAGCTCGTTTACGAGATATTCAAGCTCAATCTTATCGCTAGTTTTAATTAAGTAATTGGATTTTATTAGTAAAGTACGACAAAATCTAATTTGTCTAAATATTAAGCAATCAAATGAATGTCATTCTTAAGCAAGCTAGTCCATCAGATTACGAAAGAATTAAAGTTTTTTATCATAACTGTAAATATGGTGGTGGCTTAAATAGATTGGATACAGTTTTTATTGCAGAAATTGACAACGAAATTGTTGGATCAGTAAGAATCTGTCAACAATTTACAACAACTGTTCTTCGCGGTATGCAAGTGTCTAAAAAATGGCAACGTCAAAACATCGGTACCAGACTTTTATTACTCGCTAGTAGTTGGTTAAAAACAACACCTTGTTATTGTCTACCTTATAGTTATTTAGAGGGGTTTTATAATAAAACTGGGTTTCAAAAAATCAATCCTGCCGATGCTCCAGATTTTTTAAGTAATAGATATAATCAATATCTAAAACAAGGTCTAAATTGTATTATGATGTTACGTTTTTTTAGAGATTAAATACTGTTTCTGGGAAAGTTATATCGAAAAATCTTAGGATGGGGATAACCCATCCCATCAAAGATTATCCCATTAAAATGACATTATCAATTACATGAATTACTCCATTATCCGCTTCAATATCTGCTGCAATTACCGTGGCATTTTTAACTTCAAAACCATCAGAACAATCAATAGAAATAGGTGAACCTTCTAAAGAAATAATCGAATTAGATTCTGCTAAATCAGCTTTCATTAACTTACCCGAAACAACATGATAAGTAAGAATTCTGGCTAATTGAGGAATGTTCTGTACTAAAGTTTGAATTGTTCCTGGAGGTAGTTTAGCAAAGGCAGCATCATTAGGAGCAAAGACAGTAAAAGGACCAGGACTTTTTAAAGCTTCCACTAAATTAGCAGTTTTAACCGCAGTTACTAAAGTGCTAAAACCTTCTGTTTGTACAGCAATATCAACAATATCAGCCATGTTTTTATGTAGTTAATTTGATTAATGCTCTTACTATAAAATAAAAACAACTATTACTAAATCTATTTTATAGGGCTTGTCACATTCATTGGGTACATATAGGTACTAACTACCAGCTACTACCAAACTTCTAACTAATTTCTTGATTACTTTTAAGAATTTATATAAGTTCATTTTTATTCATTAAGCGACTACCGTTACAGTATTTGTAACTAAGTGATAGAATCATTTAGATTAATCCTACTATTAATAAAAAAAGTTATTTCTAGATATAACTGTGATGAATACAAGATTATCATTGATTTCTGTCTCTACTATCTGTTTAATCTTATTGGGGAACTTCATTAGTAAGGAAAACAAGCAATTATATGGTGCATCTCTAAATACAGTATCCATACAAAAAACCTTATTGGCACAGAATACTACTCAACTAGAATACGAATTTCTGGGACAAAAAATACCTCTTACTGTCAAAAAAGATACTACTGCTGTTCTATTTAAACCACAAAAAATAGACCGCAGTAGTAGTAGCGATCTCTATTCTATCCAACTGCAAGAGGCACTTGCTGATACAACTCGCAGTACCAATGGAAGTTCTGAAAGAGAATCACAAGTTGAAATCACTCCCATAGGACAAAATTATGCTTTGGTACAACTAGCAGTAGAAGACGAAGACATATCTGTTATAGAAGCCAATATCCAGCAACAAGAATATGTACAAGAAGTTTTACCTGTACTTACTATAAGTAATAGTGATTCGGACAAAGCCAGGGATATTATTTTACCCAACGAAATTATTGTCAGTTTTGATGAAAAATTATCCGAAGCAGAGCGCAAAGCCCTTTTAAAAGAGCAGAATTTAGAATTAATTCGTCCCGTTCGTTTTTTTCCTAGTTTATATGTAGTAAAGTCTTTAACTGTTTCAGGAGTAGAAGTTTTACAAGTTGCGAACGAATTAAACTCTGTAACTTCTATTAAATCCGCAGCACCAAATTTTATTGAAACATTGATTGAAGAAACCTCTACCCCAACCCCTCTCCTAATAGGAGAAGGGAGTAAAACCCAGAAAGAGGGGAGTAAGCAGGATGGTTTAACAATAAATAGTTCTCATACTAATTCTTTACTACCCATACAATGGCATCTTAATAGTAGTCCATTAACATCTTGTTTAAATACAGTTCAGATTAAAACTTTAGAGAGGATTACCGAGTGCAGTAAGAATAATAATTTAGTTGCGACGAATTCTAATAGTCGTACTGACGTTAGAGCCATAGAGAGTTGGCAAAATAATAATCAAGGTAAAGGGGTAGTAGTTGCAGTAATTGATACCTTAATTCAATGGGATCATTCCGATCTAATCAATAACACTTATCTAGTAGATAACAAGTCTCAGAAATTCAAAGGAGAAAGTAGAGGTTGGGATTTTGTTGAAGAAGATAATGACACAAGATTAGAAGCAGATCGAGTTGATATTATTCGTCATTTTCGCAATGCTTTTATTTTAGATTCTGCCATGATTAAATGGCGTTATCCCAAAGCTTTTTTGGAAATTAAAAAGAAAAATCCCAATGCTTCAGAAATCTCAATTATTAGAACAATTCGTCGATCATTACTCAACCAAGTAGCAGGGCGTTTATTTCACGGTACAACTGTCGCAGGAGTAATTGCAGCAAATCCCCAAGATAGTCAAGGAGTATATGGGATTGTACCAAAGGCAAAAATTTTACCTGTAACGGCTGGCGCACCTGGTTTTAGTGCGGTAAATTTAATCGAATCTCTTGGTTATTCTGTAGAGCAAGGAGCAAATATTATCAATTTGAGCTTAGGTAGTAAGCTGCCAAACCTTTTTATAATTAACGCAATTCAACAATTATTAAGAGCTAATCCCAATTTGATTATAGTTGCAGCATCAGGAAACGATAATAGCAATGCCCTTGACTATCCTGCTGCGATTCCTGAAGTGATTGCTGTGGGTGCTACCAACATGGAATGATTCCGCGCTACTTATAGTGACTATGGCTCAGATACCTTTTTTGGTGGTAAATTAACCGTGGTAGCACCTGGAGGGGATTTTTCTCCTAATGAAGCGTTTGGTGGGGTTTTAACCACAGGGGGAACGGCTCAACCCCTACTTATGGATGGGATAAACATTACAGGACATTGGGGACGCAATTGGGATGTACAAGGTAAGCATCGTTGGGCTACTGGCACATCTTTTTCTACACCAATTGTATCGGGAGTAATTGCTTTAATTAAAGGAGAAGATCCAAATAATCGTCTTAGTAGAGCAGATATTATTGATATTCTTCAAAAAACCGCTAGTTACGACCAATTAAAGCTGAGAGATACGGAAACGAAATTTTTTAACAAGGTTAAACCAGCTAATTTTAATTCTCCAGAAGAGTATTTCTTTGGTGCAGGTTTGGTAAACGCAGAAGCAGCAGTAGCAGAAGCGAAAGCTAGATTGAACAGGTAATGTTCGATCCCCCCCAGCCCCCCTTTACAAAGGGGGGAGAATTGAAAGTCCCCCTTTGTAAAGGGGGATTTAGGGGGATCAAAACCGACAATTATTAACTACTACATGATGATTAAATTACTTTCTCACAGCGTTATCGCTTTAAGTTTAATTCTGGGTTTTGCTCCTGCTGTTAAACCTATTACTATATCTGAAGCTGATAATTTCTATACTCAAACTACTACTATAGATGAAGAAAAACTAGCTACTGCTCATAAGTTACTAGGAGAAGGATTAAAATTATTTAATCAACGTACAAAAGAGTCTTTGTTACAAGCTATTGATAAATTGGAACAAGCTTTACCTTTGTATCAGGCTCTAAACCAATCTGAAGCAGAAGCAATCACCTTAAGTTTGCTTGGTCGAGTGTATGATTCATTGGGAGATAAGCAACAAGCTTTAGACAAATACAATCAAGCTTTAACAATATATCGATCAGTAGGTTATCTCAGTGGAGAAGCTAATACTCTCAATAATATAGGTAACATTTACAACTCACTAGGAAAGCAACAAAAAGCATTAGACTATTTGAAACAAGCTTTACCTCTACGTCGAGCGGTAGGAGATCGCAATGGGGAAGCCATCACTCTTAATAATATAGGGACTGTCTATGTTCTACTAGAAAACAACCAACAAGCCTTAGATTACTATAATCGAGCTTTACCAATATTCGAGATAGTTGGTGATCGTCGTAGCAAAGTTGATATTCTTCAGAATATTGCCTACATTAATTATGCTTCTGAAAATTACACTACAGCTTTACAAAACATAAATGAAGCAATAGAAATTATAGAGGAAATTCGTAGCAATCTTGTTAGTAAAGATCTCAAAGCTTCTTTCTTTTCCACAGTTCAAGATAACTACAAACTCAAAACTGAAATCTTAATGAAATTACATCAACAAAAGCCAAATCAGGGTTACGATGTATTGGCTTTTGAAACTAGCGAACAAGGAAAAGCCAGAAGTCTTCTAGAATTACTCACAGAAGCTAATATTGATATCCGTCAAGGAGTCACACCTGAATTAGTTACAGAAGAAGAGCAATTACAAAATAAACTCGATGCTATAGAAAAACGTCGAATTAGTTTATGTACTAATGATTGTAGCCAAAGATTATTAAATCAATTAGAAACCGAAAGAAGAGAACTTTTAGAACAATACAAGCAAGTAAAAGCTAAAATTCGCGCCAATAGTCCAGAATATGCGGAATTAACTCAACCTGAACCAATCAAACTCAAACAATTACAACGACTACTCGATGAAGATACTGTCTTGTGGCAATATTCTCTATGGCGCGATCATAGTTATGTCTGGGTAATCACCAAAGATAGTTTTACTACTCATGAAATAGCATCTAACCCAGAAATTGAACCTATAGCTAGGGAATACCACAAGCTTTTACAGTATGACAGTATAGATAAAAAGTTAAATTCTGTAGCAACCAAACTCAGCCAACTTATTACACCCCCTATTGCTGAAACTAAACAGCTATCTTAGCCGATCCTGTTTTTAGCTCCAACGATTCTCGATTACCCCAAAAACAAGCACCAGGAACAGAAGACTTGGGTGGAAATGATTTACATATCCAATCCTTTGATAAATCAACTTGGGTTAAAAATAATCCCAAATCAACTCTAAGTAAAGTCACCTCTCCAGAAGAGTTCACATACGATCCCCTCAGAAGTGCGATTAGAAGTTCTGATTTACAATTACTCCGTCTTAAGGGTACAGAAACAGAAGCCAACAAAATAAAATCTTTTGTGTCTCAAGCTCAACAAAGGTCAGTGTTGGGTTTCGATGCTAATTTACAATTTGCTACTAGTCCTGAATTAAGTAACTACAATATTGTTCATTTTGCCACTCATGGCATTCTCAACAGTGAACAACCCGAATTATCAGGCATAGTTTTATCTTTATTCGATGAACAAGGCAAACCTCAAAATGGCTTTTTACGTCTCCATGAAGTATTTAACCTGAATCTGACTGCGGATTTAGTGGTGTTGAGTGCTTGTCAAACAGGCTTAGGTAAAGAGATCAAAGGAGAAGGTTTAGTTGGTTTAACTAGAGGCTTTATGTATGCAGGAGCAACAAGAGTGCTAGTAAGTCTCTGGAGTGTGAATGACGCTGCTACCGCCGAATTTATGAGTAAGTTTTATAGTTTTATGTTGCAAGATAAACTCTCTCCATCATCGGCATTAAACGCCACACAGAAATATATGCAACAGCATTCTAAGTGGAGTCATCCCTATTATTGGGCTGCTTTTACCCTTCAAGGTGATTGGGTTAAGAATTAATCCCACTATTGTCTTTGTTTTTTACTACTAGTTGTACTAAAGCATCTAGATATGTGATTTCAACTTCCGATTCTCTAGCTGAACCGTGATCGCGTCTGGTAAAATTTTCTTGTAACTGGATATGATAGGGTTCAACTCCACTACTGCGATCAATTGTTTGGAGTTTAAATAGAACAGCAAATGAACTATTAACCTTCAATATGCTGTAAGATCAATACCGCTTCATGGCTCTAGCCATATCTCTAGCATCATCTCTGCGTTTAACAGATTCCCGCTTATCGTGGAGTTTTTTACCTTTGCCTAGACCAATACTGACTTTAATCCAACCGTTTTTAAAATACATTTTCAGAGGAACTAAAGTTAGTCCTTTTTGTTCAATTTGTCCAATTAGCTTATTAATTTCACGGCGGTGCATTAGTAATCTGCGATCGCGTCTAGGTTCATGATTGAAATAATTTCCCCCAGCATTATAAGGAGAAATATTAACATTAACTAGCAATATCTCCCCGTTGCGAATCAAACAGTAACCATCTCTCAGATTTACTTTACCCTGTCTAATAGATTTAACCTCTGTACCCAGTAACTCTATTCCAGCCTCATAGGTTTCAAGAATAGTGTAAAGATAGCGAGCCTGTCTGTTATCGCTAATTATTTTTATACCGCCATTTTTGTCACTCATGCTGATTTTTGGGTTAAACTCGTATCCAACTAATACAAGAATTTGCTCCGATCCATAATTATACCATTTCAAACTATGGGAGAAATGGTCGATTCTAGAGTATTGACGATCAACGAGCATATCCACACGCGCAGCGACTGCCGTAAGGCTCACCATGTTGACAAAAAAATCCCGAAAAGTGATAATAGATACAGAAAATAAATCGTTCATCTCTCTCGAATAATTGACAGAGACGGAAGTAGGCTAAAAACCGAAGGAACGCGCCTCATTCTAACGACACAATTATTAGGAGGCGAACCTCATGAAACTTTCATATCGTGGCATAAACTACAATCAAAACCCTGTGTTACTCAACAGCAATCAGGTTAAAGCAGTTGGCAAATATCGTGGTAAAAATATCGAGTTGCATAAATTCAGCAATATTGCACTGCAACAACACCGTAATTCTATGACCTATCGTGGTGTTGCTTATCACTAAAACTAATCACCTAAACAAAGTTTACATTAACCATCCTAGTCCACGATTCAATTGAATCGTGGTTTTTTCTGGAACTGAAGTCAGGTAATTATGGAGGCTAAACATTTACAATGGAATCAAAGAACAATCAGTATATTTGATTATAGGTCTTATGCAGCAATTTTTACTGACTTGGTTAGCAACCGCTATTTCACTACTAATAACAGCTTGGCTTGTTCCTGGCTTGATTATAAAAGGCTTTATCGCTGCTGCGATTGGGGCAATATTTTTAGGGTTTGTTAATGCCATTGTTAAACCCATATTAGTACTGTTTACTTTACCTCTAACTATTTTAACTTTGGGATTATTTTTGCTAGTAGTAAATGCTATTGCCTTTAGTCTAGTAGGATATTTGACCCCTGGTTTTGAAGTCAATGGTTTTTTTCCTGCGTTATTTGGCTCAATAGTACTCTCTTTTATTTCAGGAGCGATCAGTCAGTTTTTTGCAGTTGAAGAACTATAAAATTATATAAATTACTGAGGAGGGAAAAAATAATGAGAAGATTTCAAGAAACTCCAGCTTTTTGGCGTTATTTTGGTGCTAGATTGAAACCTTTTACCAGACCGCTCTTTTTAGGTTCTGTAGGATTTCTTTCCCTATCAGGAATAGCTATTTATCAGTATTGGAATAATCCAGATTTCCTACAAAACCAAATCGAACAACCTTTAGAAGCGGTATTTGGTTCTAGGAATAGTAGAGAAATTCCCCAGGTATCAGAGGAAGATTTAGCAGCGGCAGCAGATGTAGATAATATAGAGCTATTATTGCAAGAAATCGAACAAAATAGACTTAAAACCCCTTTTAACTCACCAGTTAGTAAGGAAAACAGTGGTAAGCCTGATAACGAATTTACTCGCTTCCAAAAAAAGCAGCAGGATAAATTTAAAAATTCTAATACTGCTAAGTATAATTATCTAGGAACTAAAAATAATGCTTTAAATAATTTATTGAAACCCCCTTCTTTAAATAATTATCCCTCCAATTTATCAACTAAAACTTTTACAAAAATTAATTCTAATGGTTCGACTTTTACTAACACATCTAATCCCGTAGGTACATTGTATTTATCTAATAAAAATTCTTTGTTAAATAGTAATATTAGTTCTCCTTATCTTCAGACAAGTCCACTGTCAGATTTAGGAGATAAATCTGGCAATTTTAATATTAGAAAACAAGGAATAAATAGATTACAAGAAACCAACATCCCTGAAAACTCAAGCAATATTACTAATTCCAACAGCAGATTAAATCAGCAAAGAAATATTAATAATTTTTCTAATAGTTCTGGTGCAGGCTCATCTTCAAATCAGACAACAAACGGAAGTACAGGAAATACTCAGAATAGAGTAAATAATTTCCCAACTAGTAATTTCAACAGATATGTAGCTCCTACTCCCAACTACAATAGATCGGTTCCTGGTAATTATCAATTACAGCCTCAAAGTTTTACACAGCAAACTCCTAGGAATTTTACCCAAATAAACAGTAGTACAGTAAATACTCAGAATCGAGCTAATAATTTGCCAAATAATAATTTCAATAGATATGTAGCTCCTACTCCTAACTACAATAGGTTGCCTCCTAATAATTATCAATCACAATCTCGTAGTTTTGAACAGCAAACTACCAGAGATTCTAGAAGAAATAGCTATCGTAATAGTTTTGATAATTCTATTCGGACAGGCAATATACTAAACAATAATATTTTGTCTAATACGACTCAAAATCTGAATCAACCTAGTCAATCCAATAACCAACCTCTTAGTGGACGAACTATACAACCAGCAGGTCAACTATCTACTTCCCCATTGAGATAAGTAATGATTAATAGATAATATGCTTGAGACTTTGAGATAAACTATTCACACATAAAAAGAAAAAAGAAAGCTCAATTATGTCAGAATCTAATACTATTCAGTTAACGGTTGAAGAGGCAGTTGCGTTACTTAAAAAATATAGTTGTAAATCTATTGGTGCGATTAATTCTCCTCTAGAAAAAGAGCAATTACGTCAAGCCTTATTATTGGTTACTAGCTTATCTGAATGGGAAAATATTGGTATCTGCGCTGATAATGAAACAGAAGGTTTAATGGCTCTCGAAAGTTATCTTAAAGCTTTAGGATATGAGTCGGATTTAGATTCATATACTTTCCGAGATATTCGGGACAATAAGTCAGATTCAAGAGTATATATTAAGTTCAATACTCAACGATTTTCTTACTATTTAGATTCTTATTTGGGGGATGGTAAGGGAGTTTTAGTAGCAATTCAGGCAGAAGATGATAAGATTATCGGTACTTATGGTTATTTTCCTCTAGATTTATTTACTGAATAGTGTAAGAAAATCTCTTGTTCAATTTGCTTAATTTCTATTAGTTTTAATTTAATTGCCTGGGACTGCAAAAATCCTCTTCCTTCTACTGGTGTGGGAGAGTTTTTGCCTCCTAAAATCACAGGACATACTGTTAACCACAATTCGTCAACCAAGTTGGCTTGAAAAAGAGAACCTACTAACTCTCCTCCTCCCAGAATCGCTAATTTGTTTATTTTAAGTTGTTGAAGTCTATATAGGGTTGTCTCCCAATGATCCCAGTTGGGTTTGGAATGTTCAATCATTGTGTTGGGAGAATCTATCACTAATACTCGCTCAAATTCTGATTGATGTTCCCATAATTTAGCACCAACTTTTGTGGTGATTAAACATCGGGGTATGGGTTGGCTAAAAAACTTCAATTTGGGGTCAATTTTTCCTGAAGCAGAACAAACAAAATGAATTGGTTGGGGGGGTTTTTGCTGCTTTTTTCTCCACTCCAATAATTTTTTATTAGTAATAGGTAGACTAGTCCCGTAGGATCGTAGTGTTTCAGCACCAAAGATGACACCATCTACTACAGCTATCTGTTGTTCTAAGTGATTTTTATCTTGTCTTGAACCAAATCTTGCTGGCGATCGCTGAAAATCAGCGATTTTACCATCCGCTGTCATTGCTAGAATGACAATTGTTTGAGGTCGGCTTTTCATCTAGGCTCAAGCTACATTATGTCTGCCAATCTAAATATAGATATGATTGAATAAGGTGGGAACAAATTTAATGGTAAAGCCTTTGTTATGGCATTTGGTCAATCATCTTTCCGACGCATATTACTTTCACGTTTACTCTTGTTAAGTGTACCAGTGCTATTGACAGGAGTTTACGTAACCTATAGAAAAGCACGTTCTGCTTTCTTAGAAACCGCTAGGAAAAATTTAACCGAAAGTGCAATTTTGAAAGGAGAAAGCATTTCTCAGTCCATTGAAGCACTAACAACGAATTTGGCTAATGCTAGTGATGCAGAAGCTTTAAAGTCTGATTCTTTACAAGAGCGTTTAAATTTCGTTGCTCAACTCAAGGAAGTTTTACCGACTAATATCCTGTGTACTCAGCTAACTGATTTAGTTACCAACAATATTGTAATTACCACTTGTGGTGAAAAAGCTAACTTAAGCACAACTTCTTGGAACAATAAAAAACAGGATATAGTAAGGACTTTAGATCAGATAGATATTCAATTCAGTCTGCCTGCTCATGATTTGCCTGGCGAGGAAAGGATTAATCAAGATCAATTGTCAGAAGATCAACTTATTTTATGGTTAAATTCCCCTGTTTATGACCGTCAGGGTAATTTACGTTATGCTCTGAGTGTTCAGTCTTCTATTTTGAGTCAAGAAAGAGTTAAACCAGGTTCTTTCGGTGGTTATTCTGTAGTTATAGACCAAGAAGGAATGATTTTGGCTCATCCGTTTATTCAGCGAGTGGGAAAGAATATTAGTCAGATGCCAGACCAACAAAGATTATCCAGTTTATTAAGAAATGCAATTGCGGGAAAGCCTAATTTTCTCCATTTGTTTTTTTTAGAAAAGGATGGAGTTGAGTTGGTAGCTGGATATACTTCTATTGATAGTCCCATTACCCATAGTGAATCTTTAAAGTGGGTTATTTTGGCAGTAACTCCCTTAAATGATGCATTATTTCCCCTAAAAGATATTCGTCGAGTCCTAGTAATTATGACAATAGGCTTGATTATCGCTAGTTCTTGCGCTAATTTATATATTTCTCAAGAATTAGCTCGTCCTATAGAGAAAATTCGCGATTATGCTTTAAAAAAAGACCATTTACAAATCAGCGATCGCTTAAAAGAAAATTTTCCTATTAGTGAATTTAATCAACTTTCCCTAGCAATTAACGAAATGGTAACAAGATTGAGGTCTTGGGGAGATGAAATCACTGCTGCTTGGAAAGAGGCGAAAAATGCTAATCAACTCAAGAGTGAGTTTTTGGCAACAACATCCCATGAATTAAGAACACCTTTGAATGGCATTATTAATTGTATTAGGGTAGTTAAAGATGGTTATTGTGATAATAAAGAAGAAGAAATAGATTTTTTAAATCAAGCAGATGAAGCTGCAATTCATCTTTTAGAAATTATTAATGATGTTTTAGACATTTCTAAAATTGAAGCTGGTAAGCTATCAGTATTATTAGAAAAAGTTGATTTGGGGGAATTGATTAATGAAGTATTAGATTTACAGTTAGTTCCTATTCAACATAAAGGTCTAACTTGTAAAACTCTTAATTTAGAGAATAATATTTACGTTCAAGCAGATAAAGCGAAACTCAAACAAGTTTTAATTAATGTAATTGGCAATGCTGTTAAATTTACTGACTCTGGCTATATTTCAATTAAAATAAAAATCGATTCTAATCATAATCAAGTTAATAGCAACTCCAATATTTTATCTAATTATGAAACCTATTTAGCTAATAATAATGATAATAATCAGAGCAATTCTCATGAAAATTTTGATGGAGAATATATTTATACTGAAGATAATCGTAAGGTTTTCCTAAATACAAAGGTGGCTGAGAATGTTCATTCTGCTAATAGCATTGAAGCAACGGTTAAAGAACCCGAACCTAAAAATGCCATAATCATAATTCACGATACAGGAATTGGCATCGATCCTAGTCAACAAGAAAAGTTATTTCGTCCTTTTGTCATGGTAGATGGTTCAACAACCCGAAAATTTGGTGGTACAGGCTTGGGGTTAGCTATTTCTCGTAATTTGATCGAATTAATGGATGGTGAAATTAGTCTTTATAGTAAAGGTTTAGGAAAAGGAACTACTTTAACTATTGTTATACCTTTAGCAGAAAATGTATGACTAGGGTTTGCTAAAAAAGTTTTATAGGAAGGAAAGTAACGAGTCCTAACCCTAAAGGGTATATCCGCAGGTGTTATACCACAAGGGTACAATGTCCGAAGGTGTATCCTTTAGGAATCCTTTAGGACGCCTTCGGATAAGGATAAGCTTCGCAAATAATGAGTAATGAGTAACATCTTAGTTTTGCCTTCTACACAGTTATAATAGACTTAATTAGAGGTTGCGCAATAGGGAATAGGGAATAGAAAATACACAGAATAAAGATTTGAGGACTTTTTTCTAGTTTCGATAATTGGTAGTGTTTCAAAACAAATTATCTCAAAACTTAGCCTATGAATATTGTACTTTATAAATAAAACTAACCTATAATTTTATTACTTATCATCAATCAATATGGTTAACTGAGTTTTTAAATAGTCCTGGTTGGCAACAATTAAATAAGCCATATTTAAAAAATAATGAACGTTTTTGTGGTGCAGATACAACTCAATATCGTTAAGATTAAATCAAACAATATTTTATATCAATTAAAATATAATGCGATCGCTTAAACCTTGGAACTAAAATATCTCACAACTAAAAATTCATGGTTATAATTAAGCTATTTTAGTAGCAAACAGTTTATAAGTTATTTAATTGAGTAAAACACGGTAGTTAATAATTATTTTTAACCCCATTATTAACTCAATTATGATTCAAGTCGATTTTTGCGATCGCGAAATTTCCAACCAAGCCAAGATCCCATCTTACTGTTTAACCATATAAAACAATACAAACAGTAGTATTTATAAGTAATATATTGTTACTTTAAAATTACCTATTATCAGTAATTTGAGACGATTGTTTAATTTTATAAAGGTAAATAAATATTACAGAATTATTGAGAATGGCTAATGGAATTATTATAGTTTCAGACTCCGTTAGGAAAAAATTAGGCGGTTTATTGTAAAATTAATCTGATAAGTTGGATATATATTGTTACAAATCAAAAGTTTACACTTTTTATAAAACATCTAAGTCTTATTGCATAAAGCTTTTAGTCATTTTTCTTTTTTATAAATCGCTCTTTGATTTACATAAATAAACAAACTCTTATTGACTAAGTATCATTACTTATTGACAGATTAGGTCATATCTTATACAGGATAGTTGCAAAATCGTATTTGTGCAGAGTATATAACTAAATATTGATAATATTGATTAAAACTATTTTGAATTCTAGATTTATTTTAAACCCAACTTTCTAAGACGAGAATTGATTGCACCTGTTTGTCTTTCTAATATTTCTGCAATTTCCTTGATGCTTAGTCCAGAATCAAATTTATCTATTAAAGTTTCTTCTTCCTCTTTTGTCCACTTTTCATAAGCTCTAGAATATTCTTGCTTAATATCTTCTATGCTATAAGTCTTGTGAGTATGAAAATTATTGTTCCATCCTAATAGGTTTATTGTTTCTATCAAATCATTATAAAATGATCGAACAGTATCTTTAGTAATTACAATTTGCTCACTAGAGTCGGATTCTTCATGACTAGAAATAGTTATATAGTTGCAGCCTGATTTTGATTGGTGAATTTTGAAAAAATACTTATTGTTGAGAATTAAATCACTACTATCTTTATCAATAGAGCAAGAATCATCTTCATGACTATTGGAATTTTGTTGTAATAATTCAATAGTTAAAGATTTGATGAATCATGAACAATCAACTATTCTTTCTTTCTGCTAATTTTAATCTAATCTCTTCATGAAATTCTTTAGTAATAGGATAAAAGTAAGCCAAAATTAAACCGATAAGTAAAACTACAGTAGGTAAAGGTGCAACAGCAACTCTAATAGCAAGTAATGCACTAGCTGGTTGTTCGGGTATTGGTTGTCCTGGTATTTTTTCAATAAATCCCGACCATTCTAATCCTAAACCTACAAAAAATAATGCTAAAGCTAAACCAAATTTTTGCAGTAATACCATAAAACTATAATAAATTCCTTCTCTTCTCTGTCCTGTATTGAGTTCATCTAATTCAATCACGTCAGGTATCATCGACCAAGGAATTAGATATGCTACAGAAACACCAAATCCTGCTAAAGTTGCTAATAAATATAATTCAGTTGTTTGTCCTGGCTTGAGTAAAAATAATCCTCCTTGAGCAATAATCCAAATTCCTGTGCCTATGTAATAAACGGCTTTTTTGCCAATTTTATTACTGATAAATTTCCAAACAAATAACATAATTAATGCTGTTCCTTGTACTGCGATCGCAACGGTAGGAAAAGCACTTTCTTCCATCCCCATCCAACTAACTACAAAATAAATTAGGATAGATGCTGTTAGTTGAACTGCTAACCAGGAAGACAAATAAATACCAATAAGATAGACAAAAGGTCTATTACTAAAAGCAATTTTTATTTGTTCTAAAATCGGGGTAGTAGGAGTACCATGAACAGTATCACGATGTTCTGTAGCTTCGCGATCGCATAAATGAGGTTCGGTTTTTGCTAAGATTAAAGTGATACCAAAGCCAAGTAGCTGTAAAGTGATTAAAAATCCTAAAACAGCAAACAAAAGATTATTAGAAATATTAGCAATACTGAAAATAAGAGTAGCAGTTGCTAGTGCCAATAAAATATATCCAATATATTTTTTCAACTTCTGGTTTAAAAGTGCTTCTGCCCCCCGTTCTTGAATCCGAGATACGCACCAAAATAAAGCAATTACTGCTAGTAAAGAGCTAACTATACCTAATACTAAATACTGTTTGGATGGATTGTCAGGATAGGATTGAAAAATGAAAGTAGCTAAGATCAGAGATAGAATACTACCACCAATAGAAAAAGCAAAACGAAAACTATTAAGATTAGTTCTTTCGTTATAGTCTTGGGTTAATTCGGGAGTTAAAGCTGTATAGGGTAAATTAACTACCGTATAGGCAATATTGAATAAGGTTGCAATAACAATATAATAAACAAATAAATACCATTTATTAATATCGGGATCGCTATTAAATTCAGGGACAACCCATTGTAAAAAAAAGAAAATCCCAAAAGGAATTGTTCCCCACAACATCCAAGGAATACGCCTGCCCCATTTAGTACGAGTGCGATCGCTCAATATGCCTGCAATGGGATCGTTAATGGCATCTCCAATCTTCCCAATAGCTAAAATGCTCCCCGCTAAACCAGGGGGTAAGCCAGCTACATTAGTGAAAAAATAAAGTAAGAAAAATACTAAAACATTAGCTGTAATTGCGGGACCCATATCCCCCGAACCATAGGCTAGTTTAGTGGTAAAGTTAAGCTTTTCCGTTTTCATTAAAAATACGGTTTATAAGGTTATGTTGAACCCATACTAACGAATTAGTATGGGGCTTCCAATGTTAAATGTTATTTGCTAGTTTAATAGCTTATTCAACTAATTCAGAATTAAACTCATTAAAAGTACGTACCTTTAAGACTTCAGATTCGGAACGGGGTAGCAAATTAAATACGTCTCGCAGCACATCGTCAATAGCTTCATACTTTACTTGACCTGTACCATTAAAAATAACTTTTCCTTTCTGATTCAAAATAACAGTTTGTGGCACTGCTCCTTCATAATAAAAGCCAGCTTCTTGAGGAGTATAATTAGCTTTTAGATCTAGAGAATCAATACTAATTGGCATAATATTAGCAGCCCTACCATAAAATTCTTGAATCCTAGAAACTACTACAGAAAATTGTTTACAGTCTTTACTATCATCAACATAATAGACCAAAACAGTAGGCATTTCTCGTGCCAAAGATTGCTCTAAACTCAAGCGAGGGGGGACAAGAGAGCCGTTACCAGCATAAAGAATATAAATATTACCTTCGTACTTATCATCATTAATTCCTGCCCATGCAGGAGCAGACCAAAAGCAAGATAAACTAGCTAATAAAAGTAATATACTCAGAATTAATAACCTAATTAGATGCTTGGGTCTATTGTTATTATTTATATTTTTCAACTCTAAACTAGAAAAAACCATAATTAAACTTATAGATGTCTTAAAAACGTGTAAACTGACCAAAGCTTATTATAATTGCCATTAGGTTGTCTTTAATTTAATTAATTTTTTTATTGGGATGAATGAATCGATTGCCAATTTACGGCAGAACTATACTTTTGCTGGATTAACCCAAAGTAATTTAGAGTCCAATCCCTTCAAACAATTTGAGAAATGGTTTCAGGAAGCACTAGATTCTGAATTACTGGAACCCAATGCTATGACCCTAGCAACCGCAACACCTGATGGTAAACCCAGTGCCAGAATTGTTCTACTCAAAGCATTTGATGAAAGAGGTTTCGTCTTCTATACCAACTACGAAAGTGTCAAAGGAAAACAATTAATCGCCAATCCTCACGCTGCGTTAGTTTTTTTCTGGGATCGTATAGAAAGACAAATTAGAATTGAAGGAAAAGTTAGTAAGGTTAGTCCTGAAGAATCGGATACTTACTTCCGAAGTCGTCCCAAAGCTTCCCAGATTGGGGCTTGGACATCTAATCAAAGTCAAGTTATTACTAGTCGGGAAGTATTGGAAACCAAACAAAAGGAACTAGAAACCCATTACGCAGAATCGGAAGTTTTACCCCGTCCCGAACATTGGGGAGGATTTCGTCTAGCACCTGAAACTATTGAATTTTGGCAAGGTCGTCCTAGTCGTCTCCATGACCGCCTAGTATATTATCTACAAAAAGATGGTACTTGGATTGTAAAGAGATTAGCCCCTTAATTTGTCCGACAAGTTTGATAGGGAGATAGGGGAGACGAGGGAGTCCTAAAGGATTCCTAAAGGATACACCTGCGGACATTGTACCCTTGTGGTATAACACCTTCGGATAACAGGGGAGATAAGGGGAGAGGTTGGTGGGTTAGAAATTGAGTTTTAAGGCATTGACAGGAACATCATCCCAAGAATCAACTGTTCTAATAGTAGCAATCCATCCTTGTTGTTTTTGGGTTTCGGTTAGACTAGTTTGCCAATTATGATGACAGTCTTTTGCAGCTTGTTCATTACAGCAAGCGATACAAGAATAGATAATCCCAGAGGGATCGATTTGTTCATTGACCCAGATAGTCATAATATTTTCTCCGAAATGCCCGTACTAGATATTTTAAAGTGAAGTGTGCCTCCCTTGATAATTGTTTGTTGATTTAGCAATTGGCTGGGTAAGTCCTATAATATATCTTGCAAAAGTAAACTTTTAACTGAAACTGCTCTCTATTAGCCCTTTATATAATGATCACTATCGCTTTACCAAAAGGCGCACTCCTCAAAGATACTATCGAATTATTCAAACAAGTAGGGTTAGATTTTAGCCTGTTTCTCGATAAAACCAATCGTCAACTACAAATTACTGATCCCACTAATACTGCTAAAGCTTTGTTAGTAAGGGCACAGGATGTTCCTGTATATGTAGAATATGGTCAAGCTCAATTAGGGGTTGTGGGCTATGATGTGTTGCGAGAAAAGCAGCCTAATGTGGCAAATGTGACCGATCTCAAGTTTGGTTATTGTCGTTTATCCGTTGCTGTCCCCAAATCTAGTAAGTATCGGCGATCGCAGGAGTTACCACCCCATGGTAGAGTAGCATCTAAGTTCGTTAACTGTGCCAAAGAGCATTTTCGTAACATCGATCTACCTATAGAGATTGTACCCCTATCGGGTTCGGTAGAATTGGGACCCATTACAGGAATGTCGGAAGCAATTGTAGATTTAGTTTCTACTGGGCGCACTCTCAAGGATAATGGGTTATTAGAAATAGAGATATTGTACGAAAGTACTGCTAGACTAATTGCCCATCCTCTGAGTTATCGTCTCAAACGAGATAGTATAGATGACTTAGTAGCAAAAGTCGCTAATCTGGTTGATTAAAATGAAAATTGCCATTACAACATCAGGATTTCTTCCTGTGGTTGATGGAGTATCCGTAAGTGTGTTTAATCGTTTACAGCAGCTTAGTCTTAAAGGACATGAAGTAATTTGTTTTTGTCCTGACTATAGTCCTTTGGCTAATATTTATCCTAATTGGCAAGAATATACTGGTAATATTTTTCCTGGAGTAAAGATTATTTCTCTACCTAGTATTCCTGCTATTGGTTTAGATTTTGAACGAGATGCAGAGCGTTCCTCTTATGCAATTGTAGAAAGAGAATTAGAAAAGTTTCAGCCCGATATTATCCATATAGACGAGCCAGAAAGACAATCACTGATTTATTTGCGCTTTCCTGGGGTAGCCTATGCCAAAAAAGCTAATATTCCCTGTGTAGCTTTTTTTCACACTAACTATATTGAATATGTAGAAGACTATTTTCCCTTACCGAAAATAGGGATAAGCCTGATTCAAAAATTTTTTCAATGGTTTTTTGCACGTGTTTATAATGCTTATGATTGCACTCTAGTAGCAACTAAAGTAACCCAAGAAAAAGTAACTAATATTGGTATTAAAAACAGTATCAGAGCTAATATTTTAGGAGTAGATGTAGAAAAGTTTACTAATGTTTCATTGCAAAACAATTTTTTCAATAGTAAATACAATATTACAGATATAGAAGATAAAACTAAAATAGTTTTTATTGGTCGCTTAACTCCCGATAAAGGCTGGAAATTTACTCTAGATGCTTTTTCTCAAATGAAAGCTGATTCTAATTTACCCCAAATTGATCTAACCAAAATAGCAATTATGGTAGTGGGGGAAGGAGATATGAAGCAGCAAATCCAAGAAGTATTAGGAAACATTGTTCCATCCTTATACTGTCTCGGAAGAATTCCCCCTAATGATATTCCTGCATTATTAGTTAATAGTGATTTACTGGTGACAAGTTCTGAAAAAGAAACCACAGGATTAACTATTTTAGAAGCTAGTGCTGCGGGGATTCCCGCGATCGCGCCTCGCCAGGGCGGTGTTATTGATAATATTGAAGATGGTACAACGGGCTACTTATACACACCTCAAGATAAACAAGATTTCTTAAGCAAACTTAAATTATTGATAGATAATCCTAGTATGGCTTCTAAGATGGGAACTGGAGCTAGAAAATATGTTGCTAATTTTAGTTGGGAAAAAACAACCGATAATTTATTGCAAATTTGGTCAACGGAAATAACTAAAAAAGCTGATTTTTAGCTATTTTCCCATAAGCAGTACAAAAACTGCTATAAATCCTAAAAAGATGAACAATAAACAGTTTAATCAAAAAGAAGATCCTATTTTACAATATATTCATAACCAAGGAGTTGTTAACAGAAGGATAATTATTTTTACCGCAGTTATCGCTAGTTTATATCTTGTTATATCTAAGTTTTTATAAACATAATTATTAATAATTAAACCAAAAAAATATCTTTAATTAGATCGAGAATTTTAAAAAATATATAGTAATTATAAAAGCTATTTATTTATTCTTATTCTATCTTAAAGATTTTAACTGCATAATCTTGAGAAGAGCGTTCTAAGATTCTATTTTTCCATAGTTTATTATATGGTAGTTTTTTAAGGTAAATATACCCAGTCTTCATCGATATATTTTCAGGAAAAATATTGGTAATATCTATAAATTTGTCATTTTCGTTCATATGAGAAACAAATAAAAATGGCTCTGTTTTTAGTTCAGCAGCTTCTTCTAGGAAATTATTATTTACTCGACTCACTTTTAAAGACTTTCCTTGAGGATTTCTCTGAATATAATATTCTATTGAAAGAGTGTTTAAACTATTATCAGATAGTAAAACATAGGTAATTTTTTCTTGCTGGGTTAAGTTGACTATGTCTGAAGCAATTTTTTGATAGGGAATGAGGCTATATAATCTCAAAGTGGGATTAAATATTTGACTAAGATTGATAAAAAATAATAGTCCTAAAGTTAGAAGACCAGTTGATTTGATTATTTTATTTGAATTAAAGACTCCCCAAACTATTATAGAAACTATAAAAAATTGACTGGGTAAAAATAATCTTGTAAAACTGTAGCCAGTAGGAATAAAAGGAAGCCAAAGTAATGCCAGAAATATCAACCAATCATAATTATCTAAAGGAGATTTACTTTGACTAAAAACTTGCCATGCACAGTAGAAAAATATAACTAACCATAATAATGGTAGTCCTATAGCTATAACTATTGGTAAACCTGCTGGATATATGAGATCTAAAGCAGGACGACAACCCAAATAAATCCATTTTGCCAATCCTAAAAAACCTTGCAAATTGATACTAGCTGCTGCTTCAATATCCCAATTTAAGATAGCTTGAATGTTATCTAAAGACTCTAGAGTTATAAATAAAGCGAGTATACCTGGTAAGGAAACAAATAATAAAAGCCTAAATTCTTGGAAAATTATACCTCTCAGCCAGAGAAAAGTAACTCCCGCCAAATAGTAAATAGCACCAGCATAATCAGTACCAACTAAGATAATACCGCTGAAAACTAACCATAAGATCAAATATCGATTGTAAGGTTTTTTAGCTACTAAAATGCGAGAAATAGAATCAATAAAAGCCATTTCTGTCATAAACAACAATGAATACATTCTTAAGTTCGTAGCGTAAAAAATGTAATTTGGTAAAGTAATGACAATACAAGAAACTATTACTATTAGTTGAGAGTCTTGAAAAGTTCTTCTAATTACCAAAACACCAAAAAATAAACCGACAACAAAAGCAATGACGTGGATCATTCGCAGCATAACTTCTGCTTCATCGCCAATTAAAGCCAATATTGGTTTAAGTAACCAGTAATAAGTAGGTAGATGTACATCAATACCTATCCCATCTAAATTATTAGTTGTGTATAGTAAGGAAAAAACTTCATCGCCCCAAAGATTAATTTGAGTAGCATAAGAATAGCAAAATAAGGGGAAAATTATGAAAAATAGTAGCGATATAAAAGTTCTTTCTTGAATAAGATAGAACCAAAGCTCTGACTTTTGTTGATTGTTCATCGGATTATATCTTGGTAATTTGAGCAAGGCAATATCTATCTACAGTAATGAGTCATTGTTAAGAATTTTTTTTTAAATATTGAAACGTTTAGAAGTAGAATTACTAGAGTTTATAATTGATAATGTTTAATTGTGACACTATGTTAGATTTCATTTCCGATTCACCTTGGTTTTTATTACTTAGTATTCATTGTTTAATCGGTGCAGTTGCTGCTTTAGTTGCACAACAAAAAGGCTACCCTCTGGAAAAATGGCTACTATACGGGTTAATTGGAGGAACAGTTAGTTTAATTTGGGCTATAACCCTCAAAAATCAAGAATAAGATCGAGCATCATCTTCAAAAAAAACGCTACATTGGAAAAAATTGGCTGATAATAGATGATGATGTTAGAGGCAAAACAGGTTATTAATGAACGCTACCAACTACAACAAAAATTAGGCAAAAATGCTGGCAGACAAACCTGGTTAGCAAAGGATTTAAGCACAGAAAAACCACAAAAAGTTGTGGTTAAGTTACTGGCTTTTGGGGGAGATGTTCAGTGGGAGGATTTGAAGCTATTTGAAAGAGAAGCCCAGACTCTACAACAATTAGATCATTGTCGTATTCCTAAATATCAAGATTATTTTAGTATAGACGATCGCACTCTTTGGTTTGGTTTAGTACAAGAATATATTCCTGGTTTATCTCTGAAACAATTATTAGTTAATGGAACCAGGTTTAGTGAATCAGAAGTTAAAAAGATTGCCGAAGAAATTTTACAAATTTTAATTTATCTTCACGGTTTAAACCCTCCTCTATTACATCGAGATATTAAGCCGAGTAATTTAATTTTAGGAGAAGATAAGCACATCTATTTAGTAGATTTTGGTGCAGTACAAGACTCGGCTGCAACTGAAGGTACTACTTTTACGGTAGTGGGTACTTATGGCTATGCACCAATGGAACAATTTGGTGGGAAAGCGGTTCCTGCTTCTGATCTTTATGCTTTGGGTGCAACTCTAATTCATCTCTTAACTCGTACTGCTCCTGGGGAATTACCTACAGCCGATCTTAAATTGCAATTTCGGGATAAAGTTAATGTTAGTTCTAGGTTTAGTAAATGGCTGGATAAAATTCTCTATCCTGCTGTAGAAAAAAGATTTAAAACAGCACAAGAATCTTTAGATTATTTAATAGGAAATAAATCGGAAGATGAGACTGAGTCGATTTACCAAAATAGACGAATTAGTAGTCATCAACTTGTAGTCAAACCTCTTAATAGTAGAGTCAATATAGAAAGACATCCTAACATTATAGAAATAACTATTGTTCCCCAAAATAAAACAATCAGTGATATAGTCAACAGCTTTGATAATCCTGTGACTTTCGGTATTGCATTAATGATTACTGTTTTTATCTTATTTCCCTTATTGTCTTCAACTACTATTCCTATGCTGATTGGTCTAATAATCTATTTATACATTGCAAGGGTAAAATTTTTGGAAACTAGAATCAGCTTAAGACATGATGAATTTGAAATAGCTACTAACATTTTGGGATTCAAAAAGAAACACCAAGGGGTTACTAGAAATATTAAAGATGTTTCAATCAATTACGTACAACAATTTCAGTCTGAAGATAAATTAAAACCTAATGCTATTGTTATCAATACAAAATTAAAGTATCGGTTAAATCCTTATAAAAGATTTGTTTTTGGTCAAGGATTAACTGAAGAAGAATTATTGTGGATAGTAAGTGAAATTCGTGGTTGGTTAGTAAGTAGAGACGATCAAGAATGATAAATATTACAAAATAAATGTTCAATAATCAACAATCGAGCTTAAATTATAAATGTCCTAAAGGATTCCTAACCCTAAAGGGTACACCTTCGGATAAGGATACACCTTCGGATAACCGCTCCGCATATTAAATGATAAATGTTAAATGCCATGATTAGTTTACTAGATAAAGAGCCTACAAGTTATAAAGGAGAATTTGGCGAGTTTACTATTGATAAAAACGATCGCATAGGTGTGATTATTTATCGTAGTGGATTAGTGTTAGCAGCATTGAGTTTTGCCATAGCTAGTAATTTGTTTTTTGGACAAGGAGAATCCACTTTACCTTGGATTACACCTTTATTTGCTCTATTTTCCCTCGGTTTGGGAGTTAGCTTGCTGACAATACATATTTACATGGTGGCATTGCATCGTCTTTTACAAGCTTTCTGGGTAATTGGTAGTATATCAGCGATCGCGACCACCTTACAAACAGAGCAACCTTTAGCTTTGTATGTCTATAACCACCCTACAACTTTATTCGGTATCGGGTTTACTTTTGCAGCACTAACAGGAATTTATTTTAAAGAAGCCTTTTGCTTTAATCGTCTCGAAACTAAAGTGTTAACTCCTCTTGTACCAATTCTGCTTTTAGGACATCTTACAGGCTTATTACCCGTAGATGTAGAGCAAACATTACTAGCAGTTTGGACAATTGGTTTTACGGTCTTTGCAGGTCGTAAAATGGTACAAGCTATTGACCCTGATATCGGAGATAAATCAGTATTTAAGTATTTGAAGGAGAATAAGTAGATTGTTAATGGTTAGTAGTTCATTGTTCATTGTTCATCGTTCATCGTTAATAGAACAAACAACTCCTGCCTATCTCTCCCATCTCCCTTGTCTCCCTTATCTCCCTTGTCCCCTTGTCTCCCTTATCTCCCAGCTTCCTAGAAAAATTACAAAATTAATCAGAATTAAGCAATTTTTGCTGATCGAAAGAGGATATATTGGCTTGGGGTAAAACAGATTGTTGCGGTTGATCTGAGTTAAATTGCTGCATCAAACTAGCCATTTCTAAAGCATTTAGGGCATAATTCCAACCTAAATTAGCTTTAATTCCCGCTCTTTCCAAAGCTTGCTGCATAGTATCTACTGTTAACACTCCAAAGATTACGGGTACACCAGTTTGAAAACTAGCAGCAGCAACTCCTTTCGCTGCTTCTGAGGATACATAGTCAAAATGGGGTGTTTGTCCTCGAATTACTGCACCTAAACAAATTATGGCATTATAACGACCCGAAATAGCCATCTGACGTGCCATCATCGATAACTCAAAGCTACCAGGTACCCAGATATAATCGGTTTGACTACCATGGGGATCGACATCAATACCGTGACGCTTGAGACAGTCTTGACAGCCTGATAAAAGTTTGTCAGTTACCAAGTCGTTAAAACGACCAATGATAATCGCAAAACGAAATTTTGATGTATCTTGAGCAAAATTTCCTTCAAATACAGTCATAATTTAACTAAATACAGTGAATTGAAGCTTCTAGCTATCGATCTATTCCCAAGCTAACTGCCAATAAATAGATTAATAGCTAAAAACTACTGGACAATCAAAACTGGTTAGTTTTTTTACTTCTAAATAACAAAGAAGTTCAGCACACCAACCAAAATAACTAACAGAGTCCAAATTCCAGAACCAAGATATATTAAAGTTTTGGACTGTTCCCAGTTTTGAGGGGAAGCATAAGCTACAGGAACACCAATTACCATGATAAAAGAAAACAAGACGAGTAAAGTAAGTGTTAGTTGAAACAGAATAGTCATAATTGGATTCTCCTTAAAAAGCAAGCTAAATTGACTAATTTTAAGCAATATTTGCCTTTTTTGGCAAAAAGCTGTGAACAAACCCTAAATAAAAATTTTATTTAGTTAAATTTTTCCTGATTAATACGCTACCAAATATTGACTACTTCTGAGAAGATATCTTGCGTTTTATGACCAAATAATTTGGAACTTACCCGTTGAAACGAAAAATTAGGGTTTGAGGAAACAGGAAATAAAGAATAGAGTTGACCTTTTGACTATTTTTAAAACGGTATTTGTAAACCCCCGCCAACGGCAATTTCGTTATCATCCCTTACTCTTAGTTGATGCCAAGTGGAAGAACCAACACGATTGGTGATATATAGTTCTAGATGGGGATTGCTATTTTCAGGAGATTCTTCCAAACGAAAGAGAGATAAAGGTTTCCAGCGTACGGCAAATGTCCAAGGAATTTTATCTTCCAGACTTTGATCACCAAAGCCGTTGCCTTCTCCTGCAAAGTTGGCTCCTGCTTCTGCTAATAGGGTAAATTCCGAGGAAATATCGTAAGCACCACCAAAGTTAAACCCCGCTAATTCTGTACCTTCTCGTTGTATATATCCAGCCATAGGAGTAAACCAGATGGCTAGATCGGAATTAAGTTGAGCGTGGATAGGTAAAGCTAAGGTAATAATGATTTGTTTACCTTCATCAATATCATCTCCTCCTGGAGTAAAAATCGGAACTTCTTTGTCTAAGTCTCGGCGATCAAATTCATTTTTGTCATTTTCGAGGAAGTTGATAAAAGGTTGATTGGTAATTCCAGCAGTTGCAGCAATGCTAAGAGTTATAGGGGAGCCTTCGTCTTGATTCAACAGTCTGATTTTGGCACTCAAACCTTGTTCTGATTCGTCTGTATCACCGAAAACATAGTCTAGATAAATACCCCCTTCAAAGTCTGTGAGGAAGCCATAACGTAGGGCAGTAAGTACACCTTGACTACCACCTTGGAGATTAAAGATAAATTGTCCACTATTAGCTGTACCACCATCAAAGAAAGCTAAACCATCGGTGGTGAGAGGACTTTTAACTCCTTCTGAACTGTTAAAACGATCACGGAGTGCCTCGCCTTCAGCGAGACCGCTATATTTGCGGTTAGCAGTAAATAAGTCGGGCATAAATTTGAGATTGGTGCCAAATGCCATTAAATCGCGATCGCCTGTTAAACTTAGAGGAGCTAAGCTACCAAAAGTGTTGGAAGCGTAGAAATCGAGAGCCAGACGAGGATTGATTAAATATCGGAATCCAGCATTATAGACAATAGCAGTATCGGGTTTACCAGATTCCCTACTGATACTATTGTTACCAGTAAAAGGAACAAAACCATCTCCCCACATATGTAAGCGAGGATGAATTTCATAAC
>JASJDF010000436.1 GCA_030065715.1 Xenococcaceae cyanobacterium MO_188.B19
TTATCCCAAACTGTCACAACTGGATTACTATTTGCGATCGCGATTTCCATCTTTTCTCTACTACGGCTTTTTGCCCAAAATGCTCCCACTTGTAGTAATTGGAGTATTTGATCGAGATCGATTTTTGATTTATCAAGGTAAAACTGAATGTGGCTAGAATCCATTAGAAATCGAGATTAATTATAAAGGATTAGTAACTAATACTATTGTTACAAGA
Source organism: Xenococcaceae cyanobacterium MO_188.B19 (assembly GCA_030065715.1). Lineage (GTDB taxonomy): Bacteria > Cyanobacteriota > Cyanobacteriia > Cyanobacteriales > Xenococcaceae > JASJCP01. The sequence goes on from JASJDF010000436.1 coordinate 218, forward strand.
TTTTAGGTAAATACTACATCTTTTTTGTCTCTATTTCTTGACAATGAAACTTTCTGAGTAAATCCTATATATACGGAAATTCCCCTAAAAATTTTCGCGATAAGTCAGTAAAACTTACCCAACAAGCTAAAAATAATTGCTCCCAAGATAGCAGCGACAGGAAGAGTAACCACCCAAGCTAAGATTACCGATTGAACCGTTTTCCACCCTACCTCAGTATTTTGCTGCACTAACCCAATCCCTACAATGCTACCAATCAAAGCATGGGATGTAGATACGGGTAAACCAATATTAGAAGCTAATAAAATAGTTCCCGCTGTAGCAATCTCGGCACAAAAACCGCGACTCGGTACCAGATCGATAATTCCTTCTCCTACTGTAGCAATTACCTTTTTTCCCTGTACTGCTAATCCTGCAACAATACCCGTACCACCGACGAGTAATATCCAGTAGGGAATGGTAATATCAGCGAGGGGAACCCTGTTAGTTTGCCAAACATAGTAAATTACTATTAAAGGCGCGATCGCGTTACCTACATCATTGGAACCGTGAGCAAATGCCACAAAACAAGCACTAATAACCTGAAATTTACCCATGATCGTTTCTAAAATTGCTTTACCTTTTAGAGAATTCTGTTTTTGTAACTTAGTTAATTGATTCCATAGGGTAAAACAGAGAATAATCGCTAATGTAATACCAGTAACAACAGTCAGATTGCTTCTAGCAATAGGAATAGAAGTAAATACAGGTTGTCGCCAAAATTGAGGAAACACAATAATACCAAAGATCGCAATAATACCAGCACTTAACCAAGGTATCCATTCTTGTAAAGACTTTAATACATCAGATTGATTAAACAGCGATCGATTTAGAATAACGTAAAAACTGATTGCAACTATACCACTCAGAATGGGAGTTAAAACCCACCCTAAACCTATTACCCCAATATTGCCCCAATCTATTGCCTCTTTGCCAATTGCCACCCAACTAAATCCCGCGATCGCTCCTACAACAGCATGGGAAGAAGCTACAGGTAAACCAAAGCTAGTAGCAATTTGCAACCATAAACCACAAGCAATCAAGACAGCAATCATTCCCCTGACTAAGATTTGAGGTGTATCAATAAAAAAGGTAGGGTTGGCAACTTTTGTAGCTAAAGTCGTCGAAACCTCTCCTCCAAAGATAATTGCCCCTGTAAATTCTAAAATTCCGGCAATGATAATAGCCTGAGTTAAACTTAAAGCCTTTGAACCAACAGAAGTACCCATCGAGTTGGCTACGTCATTAGCTCCCAGATTCCAGGCTGTATAAATAGCTAGAAGAGAAATTAAAACTAACTTTAAAGTCATAAATTCCAATGTATCGAATGGTGGAATCTATTATACAAATTACTTGCTGGGGAAAAAGTCAGTCAGCAATTTACCCACTAACCTTACAGCTTGTCTTAACTATGTAATTAATTTGGCAAATTAGTTAATAGATAACAATTTTGACAATTGGAGTTTTGCTACCTATGAATTTAGTGAAGAGTGAAGTTAGAATGAAGAGAGTTTGATTTAGCGTCAACACCGTGATAAAAGATGCTCGCTGACATCGAGCTTCTCACGGTTATTCCCAAGTTTAGATATCGCTTAGTCATCAGACTAGGCTTTTTTTATTTGTACTCTCTTTCTTACACCTTAACCTTCACCCTATTAACTATTTAGGCGTTATTTCTCAACAGATGCTTAACTAGATTGTCTTTTACCATCATTTGACGAAACACCTCTAATAGATAGTCTTGCGCTTGTTCTTTAGTTAATCCTTCTACTTGCTCTTTGAGAACTTGTAATTTGAATTGTTGTTCTAAAGTTAATTGGGCAGGTATATCCATAAGTTCACTCCTTGAGTGTGTGGTTGAAGCAAAGCTGAAACTTTTCGCTTTAGCTGTTGCTGTATTATTTTCCATAAATTTAGCATCAAAATAATAAGTTGTCCATATTGTCAAGCTATAAATAATCTATGCAACAAAAATTAATGATTAATATTTTGAATGATAGGCACGTTTGGTGTAATTTGATGCGGAAAAAACTATAAAAATTGTTAAGGCTCGAAAATAAAATCCGAATTGAAATAGGAAACAAGCTATTAAATCTGGCACAATAATCAGTAGATTAAAGGTAAGAACAGGTCTATAATCGCCTTAATAATAGATAACAATAACCAATAAAACTGATTAAAAATATGGATAGAATCAAAGATGCTATGGAGTTTTTTCAACTCAGCGCGGGGCAGTGGCGATCGCAAAGAACTACCCATCATTTACCATTTAGAAGAGCCGAAAGTGGAGGATCAGATATTAGTGTAGAGTATATTAATCCCGAAGACCCCAGAATTGTGGAAATTTGCCAAATGCACGATACCGATCCCAGTTTGGCAATTGGAGGCGCATTTGTGAGTTGGGATGGCTCCATGGCATGGGATAAAGATAACGAAGACCACAAAGGTACAACTGTATTTGCCCTAATCCCTCATGGAGATGATAAAAGGAAAGGCAAGCTATTAAGAGAAAGGGGATATGCAGAGATCGTTCCTGTTGCTGGATTATATGAAATGGATGCAGAAGATGGATTAGTCCTAATTACTGAATACGAAACCATGAGTACTATTGAGCGTTTTTGGTTCGTCAATCCTAATTTAAGACTTCGTAGTAGTACGGTTCAAAGATTTGGTGGTTTTAACACTGCTACCTTTTGTGCAGAAGCTCGTGTAGTAGAAAATACTCCAGAATCTTCTACCGAAGAATCTATAAGTAATGCCTATGCCGTGACAGGCTGGTAATATAGGTAATAGAAATGTATTGATAGATAATGGATAATTAATAATTATCCATTTCTGGCTCTTTAATTAAACAATAAGTAGTATTTAGCAAAAAAAGCTATTAGCTTAGTACTAATAACTTTGTGTTTTAGCTTCTATAGCAGTACACATTAAAGTTCGGACATTCCTAAATCCTGAACTTTGGTTAAAGCTTACGTTTGCCTCTTCCCTAGTGCCTAGTGCCATAAATCTTATAATTTGACTTCAATATCTACGCCAGCAGGCAAATCTAACTTCATCAAAGCGTCAATAGTTTTAGAAGTAGGCTGATAAATATCAATAATTCTACGATGGGTGCGGGTTTCAAAATGTTCTCGTGAGTCTTTATCTACGTGAGGCGATCGCAGAACACAATAAATTTTTCTTTTAGTTGGTAGAGGAATGGGTCCAATAGCCGTAGCGTTAGTTCTATTTGCCGTATCCACAATTTTTTCACAAGATGTATCGAGGATGCGACGGTCAAAAGCTTTCAAGCGAATGCGAATTTTTTGTTGTTGAATAGTTGCCATGATTTTCAGTTTTCAAGGTTCAAAGATATATTTAGACAAAATTAAGGAGTAGATCGAATCAGCAAAGCCAGGAGTTTGTTGCAATATGACGATTAGAGAGGCTTCTGGTTAAGAAGCATCTCTCGTCATCGATCTACTCTCTATTAGTTCATCCTACGGGCTACTTAATAATCTTAGAGACTACACCAGCACCGATAGTACGACCACCTTCGCGAATTGCAAAACGCATTCCGTCTTCAATAGCGATGGGGTTGATAAGTTGTACAGTCATTTTAATGCGATCGCCAGGCATTACCATTTCTACTGCACTACCATCATCAGCAGTGTAGTCAGTGATAGTACCAGTTACATCAGTAGTACGAACATAGAACTGAGGGCGATAGTTTTTAAAGAAAGGAGTATGACGACCACCTTCTTCTTTAGTTAAAACGTAAACCTCTCCTTCAAACTCAGTATGAGGAGTGATTGAACCTGGTTTTGCTAGAACCATACCCCGTTGGATAGCTTCTTTATCCACACCACGAAGTAATAGACCCACGTTATCACCAGCCATACCTTGGTCTAGGGTTTTCTGGAACATTTCTACACCAGTTACTGTAGTACTTGTAGTATCTTTAATACCAACGATTTCGATTGTTTCACCAACTTTAACTAAACCGCGTTCAATACGACCAGTAGCAACAGTACCACGACCAGTAATAGAGAATACGTCTTCTACAGCCATCAAGAAAGGCTTATCAACTTCTCTTTCAGGAGTAGGAATGTAAGAGTCAACATTGTCCATTAACTCCAGAATTTTATCAACCCACTCATTTTCGCCAGGCTTGATGTTGGGATTTTCTGTTACGGCTTCTAAAGCGAGTAGAGCAGAACCAGAAACGATAGGAATATCATCACCAGGGAAATCATACTCACTCAATAGTTCGCGGATTTCTAATTCTACAAGTTCTAGTAACTCTTCATCATCTACTTGGTCTTGTTTGTTCATGAACACAACCAAACTAGGAACACCTACTTGTTTTGCAAGTAGAATGTGTTCGCGAGTTTGAGGCATAGGACCATCAGCAGCAGATACAACTAGAATTCCGCCGTCCATTTGCGCTGCACCAGTAATCATGTTTTTCACATAGTCAGCATGACCAGGACAGTCCACATGAGCATAGTGACGCTTATCAGTTTCATACTCTACGTGAGCCGTGTTGATAGTAATACCCCGTGCTTTCTCTTCAGGAGCAGCATCAATTTCATCATATTTTCTAGCTTTGGCTTTACCTTGAGAAGCCAAACTCATAGTAATTGCTGCTGTTAGGGTAGTTTTCCCGTGGTCAACGTGACCAATAGTACCGATGTTAGCGTGATCTTTAGTACGTTCAAACTTTGCGCGTGCCATGAATATTTATTCCTTATTTGTAATTATG
>JASJDF010000017.1 GCA_030065715.1 Xenococcaceae cyanobacterium MO_188.B19
ATTCTGAAACACGCTTCTAACGTGCCTCAATGTGCTTTAGCAATTGAAGCTATTATCAGAGAAGCTGGTTTCCCTCAAGGCGTATTTCAAACCCTATTAATTGGCGCTAGTCAAGTTGCAGCTATTGTGGCAGATGAGCGAGTTAAGGCTGCAACCTTGACAGGAAGTGAACCAGCAGGGGCAAGTTTAGCTAGTATTGCGGGAAAAAGCCTCAAAAAAACTGTCCTAGAATTGGGAGGGAGTGATCCTTTCATTGTCTGGGAAACTGCCGATCTCGAAGCTGCGGTCAAAACAGGTACAACTGCAAGGATGTTGAATAATGGACAATCTTGTATTGCTGCTAAAAGATTCATTGTTAGCGAAAGTATTGGCGATCGCTTTGAACAAGCTTTGATAGCTCAATTTAAAGCCTTAAAAGTCGGCGATCCGATGCAAGAAGATACTAATATTGGACCTTTGGCAACTCCTGCTATTTTAAAAGACCTAGAGCAGCAAGTTCAAAGAGCTATTGACCATGGAGCAAAAGTTTTGATGGGAGGAAAATCTATAGAAAGCAATGGTAACTTTTATCCTCCCACTATTTTGACTAATATCGCTCCTGATTCCGATGTCGCCAAGGAAGAGTTTTTTGGTCCTGTTGCTATGGTATTTCGGGTCAAAAATCTCGATGATGCGATCGCACTTGCTAATAGTACACCCTTTGGCTTGGGTGCTAGTGGTTGGACACAAAACCCTCAAGAGCAGGAAAGATTAATTGAAGAACTAGAAGCTGGAGCAGTGTTTATCAATGGATTAGTTAAATCCGATCCTCGCTTGCCTTTCGGGGGCATTAAACGCTCTGGTTATGGTAGAGAGTTGAGTATTCAGGGAATTCAAGAGTTTGTGAATATCAAAACTGTTTGGATTAAATAAAATACTCTGGGGGCACAAACTTCTTGTGCCCTCAACATAAAGAGCCTTAAAATTTTATCAGAAAATTTAGATTACTCTTTGATGAGAGGAGAATGGGCTGTGAGAATTAAGGGCATAGTTTTTCTATTTACTTGTTTAACGTTATTCGCCTGTGAAACCCAATGGCAGACTGAAGAGGAATTTCTGAGTGAACGGGGGCTTAAAAAATCCTTTACCGAATTTTCCTCGGTAAGCGAAGTTCAGGATAATACCACCAGTTTTGCGGATTGTTTGAAGCAAACCGCATATGAAACTATAGATAGCTTCACTTATGAAAATTGGATGGCAAGTCGCCAGCTTTGTGCTACAGCCTGTAAAGTGTCAGATGACCTAAAACGTTGTCCAAATGTTTATCTTAATCAAGGTAATACCTCACTTAGTTGCGAGGAATATATGAAAGGCAGCCGTCTTATTAGTAAAGAACTTAATGAAAAACGCCAAGCTCTAGCATTTGAATGCCAGAAAGCACTATTTAGATATAATGAGCTTGTTACTCAAAATACGCCGCAGCCCTTATTCCCCTTATCAGAATGTATCACTTATTGGCTGCGCTTCGATATCCCTAAGGAACGCTTGGAAGAATTTACCAACTGTGACATCGATGTCCGTCACATCAAACGTGGCTCGTTTGACAATTGTTTGCAGGAGAGTCGCTCCGTATTGGGAGCGCTTGCCGAACACTCAAAGATGATGCGTATATGTTGGCCAACAATAAAAAAAGAAGAGAAAACTTGCCAAAATTTAGAGAAGCTGAGGTCATACGATATCACAAAAGAGGATTTAGCAATCCTTAAGCAGGATTGTATTTAAACTTTATGTGTAACTCCCTAGCTTGCAATTTTTCCCTATTATTAATTTTTGTCGGTTTTTTCTATAGTCCAGAAAGGGATATTCTGACTAGGATTGATGATTACACCCTTAACATTATTATGAGCAAAAGCGTAATCTTTAGTTTGCCAGAGGGGAATATAGGGAACATCTCGCGCTAGAATTTGTTGAAGTTCAGCAAAGATAGTTTTGCGAGTTTGAGGGTTAATTTCTTGACGCTGTTGCTTAATGAGTTGATTGACTTTATCACTATAGTAAAAAGAACCTCGACTTTGGGCAGCACCTTCTTCACAACCCTTGCTTTTTGAGCCTTTAGTACAACTTAGAAAGGGCTGAAGATAGTTATCTGCATCCAGAAAATCAGGATACCAGTCAGCTAAAGCAGCAGGATAAATACCTTGACTGAGGTTGCTAAAAAATGAAGCAGATTCTACACTCTGGGGAACAAATTGAATTGCGCCATCAAATTCTTTTTCTACTAAAGCTTTGAGGGTTTCGGCGACAATTCCACGGGTAATGGAGCCAGAAGGATACCATATTTCGACAATTGCAGGCTTTTCTGCAGAATAACCTGATTTAGCAATTAATTCTTTGGCTTTACTAATATTAGCTTCACCGTAAGCATCAGAGAAAGTTGGCTGATAAACATCAAATGCGGTGGGAATCAGACTATAAACTAATTCTCCTTGTCCTTGTAGTACTCTTTGATTAATGAGATTGCGATTAATGAGAGCAGCTATAGCTTGACGTACTTCTAGTTTATTTAATGGCTCTTGATTGAGATTTAAAACTAGATAATTAACTACGGTACCTGAACCATCAATAACTTGCCACTTATTATTAGAGGCTTCTTTTAATAGGTTGCTAATTTGATTGGGATCGAGAGATTGATAAGCCACATCTATAGCACCTGTACGAAAACTATTAAACAAGTTAGCGGAGTTTCCTCCATAAACTTGCATATTAATTCCTTTATTGGCTGATGCTTCTCCCCAATAGTTTTCATTCACATCAAGAGTAATGGAGTCGCTATCAAATTCAGTTAGTTTATATTTTCCTGTACCAACTATAGTATTGGGGTTGAATTTACCTGCGCCAATTTCATAGGATTGGGGAGATATGGCAGAAGTACCAGGAAAAGCTAGTAAAGCGGGAAAAGCAGAAAAAGGTTGCTTGAGTTTGATGGTAATTTCGTATTCTCCTGTGGCTTCTACTGTTTCTACTACATCAGCTAGTAGGAAAGCTGGTTTTCCCCCATTAGAGATAAAACGATTGAGAGAAAAAGCCATTGCTTCTGAGTTAAAAGGAGTACCATCACTAAAGGTGACATCTTGGCGTAAGGGAATAGTGTAGATAATACCATCTTCACTTATTTGAGGCATTTGGGTTGCTAATAATGGCACGATATTAGTCGTACCTAGTTCGTAGGTATAGAGAGTTTCTGCCACATTATAAATAATATTCAATCCCGCTAATTCATAGTTATCAGCAGGATCAAGAGTTCTGGGTTTAAGAGTGGTACCAATGGAGATACGGTTACTATCTATGGTGTTGTTTGTAGAAGTATTGGGGGTTGGAGTACTATTACAGCCTACTGTTAAATAGAAACACAGTAAAAATAGGCTCAGGTATTTACTCCATTGACGTAACTTTGAATTGATCATATGGCGATTGTATTTTTTAATTCAAATTTGATTGATAAAATTATGTTCTTCAATGTCCTTGGTTATTGGTTTTTAGTCATTGGGGATTTCTCTACTATTATTTGTGTCTAAGCTTACCTGAAAATTTGAATCCAATTTGAAGGCTGCTACGTATTAAACTTTGATATTGATTTCCCATTAAACATTGAATAAATGGTAAACGTCGATGTGGAAACAAAAACAACAACCGATGAGGCAGTGTTCGCAGCTTTCAAGGAGGGGGATAGTAATGCTTTAGGAACAATTTACGATCGCTATGGTTTATTAGTTTATCGTTTGGTTTATCGAATGGTGAACAATTATCAAGAAGCAGAAGATTTAACTCAAGAGATTTTTCTCAGTCTTCAAGAACGTCCTAATTACAATCCCGAAAGGGGTTCTTTTTATACTTATTTAATGATGTTAACGCGATCGCGTACTATCGACCGTCTTCGTGCTAAACGTTCTCAAGGGAATTTTTGGCAAAATCCAGGAAAAATCAAGGACTTGCTGAATAAACGTAATTCAGTTCATCCTATAGATGTTGCTGCTATTGAGGAGCGAGCTAATAAGGTAAGAGAGGCTTTAAATAGTTTGTCTTCCAACCAGCGTCAAATTTTAGAACTTTCTTATTATGAAGGATTGAGTCAATCCGCGATCTCCAAACGCCTTGATTTACCTTTAGGTACAGTTAAAACCCATAGTCGCAGAGGATTACTTCAACTTAGAAAAAATTTACGCAACTTAGTTAATTAAAGATGACTAATAATTCCGACTCTCATAATTTAGAAGAACTTTTGGCTGGATATGTTTTAGGAAATCTGGATGAGTCAGAACTGGCTTGGTTAAATGCCCAATTGAAAGTTAATCCCCAATTACAAGAAGAGATTAAACAACTAGAAACAACTTTGAATTTAATGCCTTATGCTTTACCTCAAACTATTCCTAAATCTAACTTACGCCAAGGTATTTTAATTAATGTAGGAAAAAAAGACAAATATACTGTTGATAAAGCTACATCATCCCCTTTCAGTTGGATTATTGTTGGGATAACAATTTTTAGTACTGTATTTTTGGGCATCAATAATTATGGTTTACGACGGCAATTGGCATCTGCTAATCATCAACTTCAACAGCATCAAGAACTAATTAGTCTGTTGCGTCAACCCCATAATCGTTTGGTTGCCTTCCAAGGATTGGAATCATTATCTGCTGCATCGGGAAGTTTATTTATTGCACCCCAAAAGCAGAAAGCAGTTTTAGCTTTGCAAAATTTACAACCTTTATCAGGAAAGCAAGTGTATCGCTTGTGGGCAATATCCCCAGGAAAGAAAACTGGTTGCGCTAATTTTATTCCTGATTCGGAAGGTGCAGTTCATTTGGAATTATCCAATAATGCTTTAAGTAATGCTAATTTTTTGTTAATTACTATTGAACCTGAAGCTAATACATTACAGCCAGAGGGTAATCCTATTATGAAAGGCTACTATTCCTTATGAACAAAAATAATCCCCTTGTCGTAATTGTTGGTGCTGGTTTTGGGGGTTTACAAGCAGCTCAATCTTTAGCCAATACAGCAGTGGAAGTAGTTTTAATTGATCGCAATAACTATCATACTTTTATTCCTTTACTGTACCAAGTTGCCACGGCACAGTTAGCCCCCGAACAAGTTGCTGTTCCGATCCGCAGTTTTTTTAGAGGTTGTTCCAATGTTTCTTTTTTACAAGGAGAAGTTGGACAAATTGATTTTGTTGCCAAACTTATTCAAGTTGAGGAGCAAATCATAAGTTATGATTACTTAGTTTTAGCTACGGGGAGTCGCAGTCAATTTTATGGCATTCAGGGCGCAAAAGATATCGCTTTTCCCCTTAAAACTCTTTCTCATGCTATTAATCTACGCCATCATCTCTTACACTGTTTTGAACAAGGGGAAAGAGAATTAGACAGTGAAAAACGGGAACAATTATTAACTATTGCTATTGTGGGTGGTGGTGCAACAGGAGTAGAGTTAGCTGGTGCATTAGTAGAGTTAGTAACTCATAACTTACAAAAAGATTATCCTCGACTCAAACCCCAAGACGTTACAATCATTCTGGTACAATCTAGCGATCGCATATTCGCCGAATTTCCTCAATCATTAGGCAACTATACCGCCAAAAAACTCCGTCGCTTAGGTGTCAAGGTAATGTTGCAATCGAGAGTTTGTCAAGTTTCCTGCGATGGTTTCAAGCTTAATGATGGCACTTATCTTCCTGCTGCTACAGTAATTTGGGCGGTAGGAATTGAAGGAGCTATACCTAGAAGTTTTCCTTTTCCCCAAACAGGAATTAAAGGCAAAATTAGTGTTTCATCCACTCTACAACTAGTTGATTATCCAGAAGTTTTCGCTATCGGTGATGTTGCTAAGGTACCAGCTTTATCGGGGGTTGCACCAGAAGCTTTACAACAAGGAGTCTATGTAGCAAGTGCCATTAAAAAACAACTCCAAGGTAAACCACTGAAACCTTTTAAATATTTCAATAAAGGGCGACTAGCGATTATTGGTTGCTACTCAGGAATCGGAGAAATTGGCAAATTAAAACTTACAGGTTTTTTCCCTTGGCTGTTTTGGTTAGCGGTTCATCTAGTTTATTTCCCAAACTGGCGTAATCGTCTGATGATTCTACTTGCCTGGCTACATAATTACATCTTTCGCGATCGCGCCATGAATTTGATTTTATCGCCGTCAAAATTAACTCGAATCAACAAAAAAGTTGCCCCTGAAATATTAAAGATTAAAAGATAAATAGTCTAGTTGTAAATAATTACATTAGGAGAATTAACCATGAACAATACTATTTCTAATGACAAATTATCCACCTATGCTTTATGGATTTTGCGTTTAACTTTAGTAGCAATATTTCTAATCCACGGATTACCAAAAGCTATCGATTGGTCAATGGCAACACAAAAATTCATTGGTTTTGGATTGCCTGGATTTTTAGGTCCCATAACAGGAATAGCGGAAGTAATTGCTAGTGTATTACTATTAGTAGGTCGGTTTTGGAAATTTACTAATTTACTATTATTATTTATTATTGCTGGCGCGATCATTACAGTTCAATTACCTAACTTTTTAGAAGAAGGTTTCAAAAAAATTGCTGGATTAGAAAGAGATGTATTAATTCTGGTCGGACATTTAACTTTACTAGCTTTTCCTCCTCAAAAATCAGGAAATAAAATTAATGATTCTGAGGTTCCTTTTAAAAGAGAAAACTACGAATATCAAGATCAATAACTTATGAATACTTACTAACTACTACCCATATCCGAAGGTGTTATCCGAAGGTGTATCCTTTAGGAATCCTTTAGGACTAACTACCACCCAATTCTCTCATTACTTTCAAGAATTGGTGTTAGTTTTTTCTGAATGACTATTTGGGCGTATTTGTTTCCCATATTTACGAGCATAAACTTGAGTAAATTCTGCACCAAATAAAAGAATTTGCGCCGAATAAAATACCCAAGCCAAAAATACAATCAAGGAACCGGCAGCACCATAGGTTGAACCTAAACTACCACTGCCTAGGTATGAAACAATTACAGATTTACCCAAGGTAAACAATAATGCTGTAATTATCGCTCCTACCCAAACATCTTTCCAGTGAATTTCAACATCAGGAAGATAATAATAAATTAAAGCAAACAGTAAAGATATTAGACAAAAAGAAAGACCAGAGTGTAATACTTGCCAGAAAGGAATAAAGCCTGGCAACAAATCAATTTCTAACTTGCCAATACCAGATAATATGGCACTTATCATTAAGGAAACTATTAATAAAAAACCGATCGCCATAACCATAGCGAAAGATAACAACCTTTTGCGAATAAATCCCTTAATTCCAGCATTGGGTTTGGCTTTGACATTCCAGACAGTATTCAACGCTTCTTGGAGTTGAGCAAACACCCCTGAGGCACCGATCAGTAATACTATTACGCTAATGATTGAAGCAATGTTACCAAGTTGAGGTTGATTGGCATTGGCTAGTGTAGTTTCAATTACTTGAGCACCTTGTTCTCCCACGAGTGTGTTCATCTGTTCCAGTATTTCACTTCTAGCAGTATCCTGACCAAAAACTGCACCAGCGATCGCGATCGCAATCACTAGTAGAGGAGTGACTGAAAATACCGTATAGTAAGCTAAGGCAGCAGCCAATAAAGATGCTTTATCTTTTTGCCATTCATGAAAAGCTTCTTTTAAAAGCCTAAAAATTGTTTTAATTCTCAGTTGCATCAATTTTAGTTATCGATTACGGGTGCAATTCTTCTAAAATGATAAACCGTACATGATTAATTGCTAACTCGCCAATAGACACCGTTTCTTTCTCTACTGGTACCCCTTCACTGTACAGTTTCTCAAAAGGCACTCCTTTCCCCATTTCGGCATGATACCATGCTAAACCCATAAAAAACCTGGTAGGATAGGGACCTCCTTCGATAATGTCATCAGGATTAGATTCCATTGGCAGCCAACCAATTCCAGGAAGGTAAAACTCCATCCAAACATGGTTAAAATCTGGTAGCAGGGGAACATTTTTGTGATCGCTTTCTGGAGGGCATTTATATCTTCCCACAGTGCGACAGGGGATATCATTAAGGCGACACAAGGCAAGTAAAACTCCTAAATATTCTCCACAAGAACCAACACCCCGTTTGAGGGCTATATCAGGAGTGTCAATCTGAGGGCGAATGCCATAACGAAGTTTGTCATAGACATAGTTGCGAATACTATAAACTTTTCTGAGGATATTAGTTTCTCTCGCGATCGCATCTTGGGCAGCCCGTTGTATAATTTCTGTGTGCATTGCTAGATTGTCATCATCAACCAGATACTTGGTTTTTAATTCTGGGGTTAATGGTGGTAATATTTCACAATCTTTGGGAGTAATCTGATATTTAATACTCCACACTTCTACAATTGCTTTCCAGCCAAAGATATAACGCTGTTTAGAAGTTAAAGGATCGAATTTAAAAACGGCAATTCTTTGACCATTGTGAATTTCTTCGGTAAAAGGTAAGCCCACAGGAGTTACTTGCCGAATTTTTTGTCTATCAGTTTCCGCTGGTAAAGCAATACGCCATTCTAAGTCTTTTAATACTATGGGATCGAGGGGAGCAATTTCCTCCACATAGGACATTTCCACTAAATAGCCGTTGGAGAGGGTATATTTTTGCTCAGCATTGTATTTAAAATGTAGAGGATGAATAAAAACGCGATCGCGATACTGTAATTCGTGGTTAGGATCAGCATTGGGATTATCCCGAATATAAACCTCTTTTCCGCCATAGCAAACATAGAGTATTTCTTGCTGGGTATGAGGCTCGGTGTAAAAAGTTAAGCCTATGGGATTTTCAAAGGGAGTAAGAATACTAAAAAGAAGTTCTCCCGTAGCTCTTTCTAGACAATAGACGGTTTGTTCAAGATCATCAGTAAGCCATATTTCTTCTTCTTTGACGGTAATATTTTCCATCCCAATTCCCAGCATATAAAAATGGGTAATCTTTTCTTGGGTTTGGCGATTGTAGATTAAGATTTCTCCTGTTTTTTGGCAGGTAATATAAACTGTGCAATCCCATATAGCAATGCCATCGGCTGGATAGGAAAGACGGGTAAATAGTTCAGGTTTCCAGGTTTTATCTGTTAAAGAGCAGTAATAAACGTTTTCATCACTGGTAAACCAAAGAGTTTCATCGCAAATCGCAATTCCAGTAGCTCCGATAAAGTCCGAGGTATTATTTGGATTGAGAATCTTAGTATGGTCTGTTAGAGGATCGATTTCTAAAAGATAGCCATTTCTAGCATCAATCGCCCACAATTTATCTTGATAAGTAGCAATACCATATAGTGAACTAGCTGCAATAGGGCGAATCGTTTTACTTAACAAAGGGCTATGGGTCATATTCTGATTGAGATTTAGCTATTGATTAGTATATTTTCTAGATTGAAGGGCATTATTTCTGTCAAAATCGAACTTTATCATTATTCAACCAGAAATTAAAGCCTGATCTTGTTTGTCCTCACAACTTCTTCAAGATACCTATTTATAAATAGAATGGTTGGCTCTATTTATTGAACAAGTAGAGATTAATCTTCTCAAGCTTGAAGAAAACAGGAGGCGCAGTATGAAAGCATCGGACATTATGACCAAAGAAGTTTTGATGATTCACAGTTGGGCAACAGTGGCTGAAGCGATCGCCCTAATGCAAAATAAAAAACTGCGTTCTCTGCTCGTTGAACCAGATGATCAGGATGATGCTTATGGGATCGTCACTGAAACAGATATCTTTTATGGTGTCACAGCCCAAGAAAAAGACCCTGAAGAGGTCAAAATCGAGGAGATAATGACAAAGCCTTGCATAGTTGTTAATCCTGATCTGAGTCTGACTAATGTGGCTCGACTATTTGGAAAGACAGGGATTAAGAAAGCACCTGTGATTAAGGATAAACTACTGGGCATTATTTCAATAACCGATATTTTGATGAAAATGAAGGTGGCACAATTATCTCCTAAGGATATTATGTCACAAAAAATCGGAGAGGCTATTTTACATAGTCGTGTCTACCGTGATCCAGAAGACCAAATAGCCCAAGAATCGGAAATTGCTTGGGATGTGGTTGAGGAACTAGAATCCCAAAAGGCTGAAGCGCGAAGAATAAGTCTTGAACAGTAAGGATTACCTTTGGTTTAACTACTCTAAAATATCACCTAATTTTTGTTGATAGTTATCATATTCAGCTTTTATACCAATTCTAAAAAAGAAGACTACAAATAAATTTCTTCCTTGTCCCCCTTGTCCCCCTTATCTTCCTATCAAACATCTGTAGTCAATATTTAGAGAAATGGTATTATCTGTGGGTGTACCGAATGTGGGATAAAAAAAGACTGGAAGCTAAAACTTCCAGCCCCATAATTACTAAATTACAGAATTTAAACAGAAGTTAATTCTTGTACTGCTACATCGGGATTAGCAACTGCACTATCTGCTTCAGAAGGTGGGACAACTTGCCAGAATTTTCCTAGATAACTATCCCAATTATCAAGAATTTCCTGACCTTTAGTACTACCAGTTTTCGCAACATGACCAGTAATCATCCCTTTTAATTGTTCTTTGCCAGCATCAGAAATAATGCGCTGAATTTTAACAATTTCAGGATTAACTTTTTCGGGGAAAGAGCCATCTTCATCAAGGAAATAACCAATTCCGCCAGTCATTCCCGCGCCAACATTGCGCCCAACTTTTCCTAAAACAGCAATTACACCACCAGTCATGTATTCGCAGCAGTGATCTCCTGCACCTTCGATAACGGCTTGACCAACAGAGTTACGAACAGCGAAACGCTCTCCTGCTCTGCCGTTAGCATAGAGAATGCCCCCAGTTGCACCATATAAGCAGGTGTTGCCGATAATGACGTTATCCGCAGTATTGTAAGTAGCATTGACAGGAGGTTTAATCACTATTTCTCCGCCATGCATTCCTTTACCTACATAGTCATTGGCTTCTCCTGTTAGAATCAGGTTCATTCCAGGAAGATTAAATGCACCAAAGCTCTGACCAGCATAACCATGGAAGTTGAAGTTTAGTTCTCCTTCAAAACCACTATTGCCGTATTTTGAAGCTATCACCCCAGATATTCTCGCTCCCACCGAACGATCTGTGTTAACTATTTTAATTTCTTTGGTAATCGCTCCTTGGTTATTGATGGCATTGATAATATCCGCATCTGCTAATAATTCGTCGTCTAACACTGCACCGTTATTGTGTATCTCACCATGTTCTA
Source organism: Xenococcaceae cyanobacterium MO_188.B19 (assembly GCA_030065715.1). Lineage (GTDB taxonomy): Bacteria > Cyanobacteriota > Cyanobacteriia > Cyanobacteriales > Xenococcaceae > JASJCP01. Next base: position 11,281 of record JASJDF010000017.1, read on the forward strand.
ACCAAGTGCGATCGCGTTTAACATCGGGAAGATTAATTAAACACTCTAGATTCATTCCCTGAGTCTTGGTCAACCGTGCATCATTTCTTTGTCTTAATAAGTCAGCACGACCAATAATTTCTTGCAGGCTAGTGTAACCGAGTTTAGCAAGGAGAGAACGAACTTCTTCAGCGATGAAGTAGAAGAAATTGACTACATGAGCCGGAATTCCTGTAAATCTGGCTCTTAAGGCTTCTTGTTGGGTTGCTACTCCTACAGGACAAGTATTCAGATGGCAAACTCGCGCCATGCGACAACCTTCCGCAATCATAGCAATAGAACCGAAGCCGTATTCTTCTGCACCCATCAGGGCTGCCATAATTACGTCCCAACCAGTTTTTAAACCACCGTCAGCCCGTAATAAAACTCTGTCCCGTAATTGGTTTTCTAGTAATACTCGATGTACTTCGGTTAAGCCTAATTCCCAAGGCGCACCAGCGTGTTTAATGGAACTTAGGGGGGAAGCACCAGTACCTCCATCATGTCCTGAAATTTGGATTACATCGGCATTAGCTTTAGCAACTCCTGCTGCAATTGTGCCGATCCCAATTTCTGCCACTAGTTTTACTGATACAGCAGCTTGGGGATTAATTTGGTGTAAATCGTAGATTAACTGCGCCAAGTCTTCAATGGAGTAAATATCGTGGTGGGGAGGCGGAGAAATTAGGGTAACACCTGGTTTAGAGCGACGCAAGGAAGCAATATATTCACTAACTTTTTTCCCTGGTAACTGTCCCCCTTCTCCTGGTTTTGCTCCTTGAGCCACTTTAATTTCTAGCTGTTTACCACTCATCAGGTATTCGGGAGTTACTCCAAAGCGTCCAGAAGCTACTTGTTTGATAGCAGAACTAGCAGTATCACCATTTTGTAAGCCTTTCAGATGGGGTAGAGTGGCAGAATTGCCTTCATTATCTACATCATCCAAAACTTTAAAACGAACTGTATCTTCTCCCCCTTCCCCAGAGTTGGATTTACCTCCTAAACGGTTCATTGCTACTGCCAAAGTCTCATGAGCTTCACGAGACAAAGAGCCAAGAGACATTCCCCCAGTGCAGAAGCGTTTCACAATAGATTCTACTGATTCTACCTGTTCTAAGGGGATCGATTTGCGATCGCTTTCAAAATCAAGTAAATCTCTTAAAGCTGTTGCTGGTCTGCCTTGTAGGTATTGTTTGTATAATTCGTAATGGTCGTATTGCTTACTTCTTACTGCTTGATGCAGAGCTTTCGACATTTCAGGAGTATTCATGTGATATTCTCCACCCCTTCTGTAAGCAATGAAACCAAAGTTAGCTAGTTTCTTACTCTGTAACTCAGGGAAAGCTCTTTGATGAATGGTAATAACTTCTTGTGCCAATTCTTCAATAGTCAAACCACCCAGACGAGAAGTTGTACCAGCAAAGCACAAGTTAACCAAATCCATCCCCAAACCAATAGCTTCAAAGATTTCGGCTCCGTGATAGGAAGATAGTAAAGAAATTCCCATCTTAGAAAGAATTTTGAGCAATCCTGCTTCTACTGCTTTACGATAATTTTTCTGTGCCTGGCTTAAAGAAACTGTCTCAATTTTCTCATTTGCCATCAATTTCTGAGTTTTGGGGTTATTCCACCATTGGCGGACACTTTCCAAAGCCAGATAAGGACATACCGCAGAAGCACCATACCCTACTAAACAAGCATAGTGATGAGTATTCCAGCATTGCGCTGTATCTACTACCAAAGAAGTTTTTAAGCGTAATCCCGATCTAATTAAATGATGATGTACTGCACCTACCGCAGCTAAAGGAGGAATATAACTATATTCTGTGCCAATTTTGCGATCGCTTCTGTCACTGAGAATTAGAATTTCTGCACCATTTTCGACTGCTGCTGCTGCTTGTTCACACAGTTTTTTAATTGCAGTTTCTAAACCTTTGGGTCCCGTAGCGATTTCGTAGAGAGTGGATAAAGTTTCACTCTTAATATCCGAGTTATTAATCATCTTTAACTCAGAATCATTAAGGACGGGACTTTCCAACTTCAACAACCGACTGTCTTCAGGTTTAACATCTAATAAATTCCCCTTTGCTCCCAACTGCATAGAAAGAGACATTACTAAACTTTCCCGTAAGGGATCGATAGGAGGATTAGTTACTTGAGCAAATCTCTGTTTGAAATAGTTATAGAGTAAATGAGCCTTGTCAGAAAGTACTGCTAAAGGAATATCATCTCCCATACAGTAAGTAGGCTCTTTTCCTTGAATTGCCATAGACTGAATGATCATATCCAAGTCTTCTGCTGTATAACCAAAAGCAGTTTGTTGACGGAGCAACTCATCACTATCTAAATGTAATTCAGTGCCAAAATCTTCAGCTTGAACTGTCTGACGATATTGTTTTACCCAGTCCCCATAGGGATTTTGATGGGCAACTCTTTGTTTAATATCCCAATTGTGTAATACTTCTTGACTTTGGAGATCGACTACTATGGTTTGTCCTGGTCCCAATCTACCTTTTTCAACAATTTCGCTTTCAGGTAAATCTACTACTCCAGTTTCTGAGGCAACTATGATGTAACCCTCTTTAGTAATAGTGTAGCGAGCAGGGCGCAAACCATTACGGTCTAAACTAGCTCCTACGGTTTTTCCATCGCTATAAACTAGTAAGGCTGGTCCATCCCAAGGCTCTTGTAAACCACTGTAATATTCGTAGAAATCGGTAATTTCGGGATATTGTTGTAAATCAGGCTGATTTTTGTAAGCTTCTGGCACCAAAACCATCGCAGCTTCAGGTAAACTCCGTCCTGTTCTTACTAGTAACTCCATTGTGCTATCTAAGTTATAAGAGTCACTGTTGTCAGTATTAACAATGGGAGTCAACCCTGCCAATTCTTCTTTAGTCCAACCAGGAACTTCTAAGTTTTGCTCCCTAGTTGCCATCCAGTTAATATTACCGATTAAAGTATTAATTTCCCCATTATGTCCCAACAATCGCATCGGTTGAGCAAAGGGCCATTTAGGCATAGTATTGGTGCTAAAGCGTCTGTGATAGACAGCAAAAGAGCTTTCATAATCTGAATTAGTCAAGTCTCCATAAAACTCTCCTAATACTTCTGAGCGCACCATACCTTTATAAACTATAGTCCGACAGGAAAAAGAACAGATATAAAAATCATCGGATAATTCTTTACCGACTCGCGATCTTGATATATATAATTTTCTATCTAATTCATCTCCTTTTAACCCAGCTCCAGATGTCACAATTACCTGTTCTATTTGAGGCTGATTTTCTCTAGCTTGTATGCCTAATACTTCAGGTTTGACAGGAACTTTTCGCCAACCTAAAACCTGTAAACTTTCTTGTTTAACTATTTCTTCGACAAATTTTTTAGCAGCAGCAGATTTTGCATCATCTTGAGGTAAAAATACCATTCCTACCCCATAAGTTTCGGGTTGGAGTGTTTCTAATTGATTCTTCTCAAACCAACTTGCTAACAATTTGTGAGGAATTCCAGTCATGATTCCAGCACCATCTCCAGAATCTCTGTCTGCACTACATCCTCCACGATGTTCCATACATCCGAGGGCATTTAAAGCTTGTAGGATCAGCTTATGACTATGTCTTCCATCCTGATAAGCAATAAATCCTACACCACAAGCATCCCTTTCTTTTACTAACCAAGGTTGTCCTTGAAATGGTTCTAATGTCGTTAAAGATTTCGCTTGTTTTTGGTTGTTGTTGCCTATTATTTCATTGATATTGTTTTTTTTCATAGCTCAAATATATTAGATTGTGGAAAAAAGAATTAGGTGTAGATTCTTAATTTTTAGTGTCTTTATGTTATTTGTTGGGTTTAATAATATAGCTTTTCTATAAGTACATATACAATAGGGGGTTATAGAATCTTACCTTAATAAGTTGTCTATGACCTGGGATTAGCAAAGAAAAATCCTATCAATTCATCACTTAATTGATAAATTATTACGGCGATATTTCAATAGAAGTGAGATAAGTATAATTGAGATTACCCCGCCCAAAGCCAAAACACCTGCTTGACTAAACCAAACAATAATTTGCTGTAGGGAAACTATTTGCCCAAGGAAACAAGATAAAGTAACTATGGTTAATGCCCAGACAATTGCGCCACTGAAATTGTAGAAGAGAAACTTTCTATAGGGCATTTGGGTAATACCTGCTAATGGTCCCGCTAAAATACGCAATATTGTGATAAACCGACCAATAAACACGGCTCGACCAGCGTTCTTACTATACTTTTCTTTGCCTTGTTCCAATTTATCTTCTGGAAGTCGAAATAATTTGGCAATCTTTACTATAAAGTCCCAACCGCCAATGCGACCAATCCAATAGCCAAAGTTATCACCAATGACAGCTCCAGCGATCGCGCTTATGAGAACTCCCCAGTAATTTAATTCTCCTGTTCCAGCAAAAAAACCACCAACAATGGTAATGGTTTCCCCTGGTAGAGGAATGCCCGTATTTTCTAGGGCAATTCCGATAAATACCGCCCAATAACCGTAATGGCGAGCGATTTCTTGGGCATTATCTAGGGACAGTAACTCGATAGACATTAATAACCTTTACAAAGGTTTACTTTATTGTTTATCTTGACGTGAATTAGCCTTAAGTGTCAACAAGGGATTGAGAGAATGGGAAGATAAGGGAGATGGGGGAGACTGGGAAGACAAGGGAGACTGGGGAGATAAGGGAGATGGGGGAGACTGGGGAGATAAGGGAGAATGGGGAGAAAAAGAATATTTTTTATGTTTGTAAATAATTTTGTTGAGGTGGTTAATGGTGAAGCTAAATGTTGAGGTGAAAGGAGAAGGCTATCCCATTCTGTGTTTGCATGGTCATCCTGGGTCTAGTCTTACTATGTCAGTATTTACTGACCATCTTTGTCCCAAATATAAAACTATTGCTCCCGATCTTCGAGGGTATGGTAAAAGTTCCTTCTCTGGAAGTTTTGCCATGAAAGATCATCTTGATGATCTACAAAATTTGCTTAATCATTATGAAATAGACCGTTGTATCTTGTTGGGATGGTCTTTGGGAGGTATTTTAGCTTTAGAGTTGGCTTTGGCTAACCCTGAAAGATTTATTGGTTTAATTCTGGTTGCTTCTGCTGCTTATCCTCGTGGTAGCCATCCTAAGGTAACTTGGCAAGACTTAGCTTATACAGGAATAGCGGGAATAATTAACTATTTTCAGCCTGGATGGTCATGGAATATTGAGCATCTGGGAAAGCGATCGCTATTTCGCTATTTGATTAACCGTCATACTCCCCAAGCCTATAACTATTTGGCTAAAGAGGCTGTTTCCGCTTATTGGCAAACCTCTGCATCGGCTAACCGTGCTTTATCTGAAGCAATCTCAAATCGTTACAGTTGTTTAGATTCTCTCTCTAAAATAGATTTCCCCTGCTTAATCTTATCAGGGGAACAAGACCGCCATATCACTGCCGAATCAAGTGCAGAAACCGCAAAATACCTTAAAAATAGCAAATTAATTTGCTACCCTAACACCGCTCATCTTTTTCCTTGGGAAATTCCCGAAAAAGTGAGAGATGATATATCTCAGTGGCTCGATGACTCTGAGGTTTGCTGAACAAGTTTTGTGTGGAGGAAGGTAGTCCTAACCCTAAAGGGTATATCTGCAGGTGTATCCGTGATAGACACCTTCGGATAAGGATACCGCTTCGCATATGGGTATTAGGTATTAGGTTACAGCCTTGATTTAAGGTTGGGGAATATAAGCGGGAACAGGATTAAAATCCATACTGCCCTCCACTTCGTCATTATCGAATACTGTTAGTTCACTGGGCTTACAACGCTTAATTTCTACCTCAATTCCCAAACAACCTTCGTTGGTTAAGTCTTCTATATAGCCAGCTTTGGCATTTTTAGCTTCCATAACTGTGAGAAATGGTCCAAAGTAGTAGATACAAGAAGGTTTGGTAGTATCGATTTTTACCCAGTAAGCCAAGCCAAAAGAGTTTAAAGCTCCTGTTATCAATTCTTTCATGTTAAAGTTACCCCTGAATTGTATTTGAGTATGAATATTATTAATTCTGGTTTGATCGTTAATTTTTGTAATATTTTATAACAAATTCTTTTAGTTACGTGGGGAGAATGCCTAAAACCATCGCTGGCGGCAAATTTCGTATATTGCGATCGCAGAAGCTACTGAAGCATTCAGGCTGGGAGTTATTCCTGCTAAAGGAATGGATACTAACTCATCACAACAACGTTCAGTCAAGGAACTTAACCCTTTACCTTCAGAGCCTATGACCAATCCTATCGCACCACTAAAATCAATTGTGTGTAGTAGTTTACTACTTTCTGATGTTGTGCCATAAATCCAGAAACCAGAGTCTTTCAGCGTGCCTAAAGCTTGGCTCAGGTTAACTACTCTGGCAATTGGTAAGTTTTCTAAAGCTCCTGCTGCTACTTTTACTACGGTAGAATTTATGCCTACTGCTCGTCGTTGAGGGATCACAATTCCTTGTACTCCCATAGCTTCTGCTGTACGAATAATTGCGCCTAGATTATGAGGGTCTTCGATCCCATCAGCAATTACAATTACAGGAGAGTTAGTTTTTTCTTGGGCAAAAGTAATTAAATCTTCTAGTTCCCAATAAGAATAGGGTGAAACCTGAGCTACGATCCCCTGATGGTTAGCGTATTGGGTCAAGCTATCTAAGCGTTGGGGATCGGCTTTACTAATAATTGCTCCCTTAGCTTTAGCTTCTTGCAGGAGATCGTAAAATCTGCGATCGCTACTGAGTCGGGGAGTAATCCAAATCCGATTAACTTGGCGATCGCTATTTAAAACGGCTAAAACTGGGTGTTTACCATAAACTAAGTCTGAATTACCAGATTCACTTTCTGAAAAAGAAGGGGTTTCTCGGTCTTGGAAGGCAGAATGATTTTTGGGCTTAATCTTAACAGATGGCTCAGTTTTGAAGGTTTTGGGCTTTGCTGCCACTTTTACCCTCTTACTGCTTTTTTTATGACGTTCGTTTGTGTTGTTAACTAATTTAGGTATTTTCTTTTTGGTCATTTAAGTTGTTAAAAGCTGATAAGAAACAGACAAATTATTGATTAGTTTATTTAAAAAAGGCTGATTAAATTTATAATTTAACAATTCTCCGAAAAATCGAGCTTCGCCAATAAATCTTTTAGGCGATCGCGATCTGTAAGGTATAAATACCCAATTAAAGTTTCCAAGCTAGTAGCTTGCTGATAAATAGAGATTGATAATCGTCGGGGTTTGCTATTAGCAGCATTCCGTCCCCGACGTACCATATCCCGTTCTTTCTCATTGAGATGAGGCAGTAAAATTTTCAAGTAATTAGCTTGACTCTCAGCCCTCACTTGAGCAACCACTTGACTATGATATTGTTCAATGCGTTTGGGTGGATTTAGAAAGTGATGTCGCACGTACAATTCATATACGGCGTCTCCAATATAAGCCAAACTTACTGGAGAAAATCTTTCTATTTGAGCAATACCATCAGTGTTTGACATTGATGCAATCGCTTCAATGTTTGCCCAAGCTGAAGCTTCAATATTAGTCAAGGTTGTCCTTAAGATAATTTAGTCATAACGAATCAACGTTAAATTTTGTTACTATTTCTTCAGGTTTTCCAGTGCTTTATCCACTGAAGGTTGGAGAGATAGAAACTTCTCTAAACGTACGAGTTTAACTGTTTGAGTCACACGGGGATTAGTGACAATTTGCAGACTACCACCGCCAGTTTGAGCTTTTTTTACAAGCTGAACTAGCGCACCCAGACCTGAGCTATCAATAAAGTCAATTTGAGATAGAACTAAAATAATATTTTTGGGTCCATCATCAATATATTTACTGAGAACTTTACGGAATGTTGGTTCGGAAAAGGCATCTAGTAATCCGGTAAGGCGAAAAATTTGATATGTTTCCCTGACTTCGCGAGTGCCTCTTAAACTAACAGTCAGGTTTAGCTGTTCGGGAATGATTTCCTCCTCAACTCTAGCCTAGTTTTGTCAAAACCATGAGCGAAAAACCTCTCTATTCAAGAGCTTCTCTCACGGTCAATAGTAGAGTATAGCCCATTTTTCCCCATATTGTTATTTTGTCGGCAATTTACTCTTGTGTTGGTTCTGTCTCATTGGGTAAAACTTCTTCAACAGGGATTGATTCTGGTACAGACTCTACGGGTTTTTGTATGGCTGGAGGGGGAATAATCCAGAGCAGAAAGGATGCGATCGCCAAACTGGCTGTCCCTGTGAGAAAGGGAATTATTCGTTCTGCTAAAGGTTCTTCTGGGGGACGATGACGTTTGCTAATAGATTTTAATTGGAGAGTAACGTCAGAGAGACTAGTTTCATCTACCAAAAATTGATCGATCGCTTCTACCAAGTCAAATAATTGTACTGTAGTCAGATCGATTGCTACAGGATGACTTTCACTGTCAGGTTCTGGTTCAAGGATGAGACGGTGAATATCTTGTTCCCCTAAGTTTTCCAGGCTAATTTTGGGATATTCTTGGTCTTTATTTTGGGGACGAGGTAACCCACTGAGTAATTCTTGGGTGTAGCTACTCACTGTATTGGCTAAATTTTCTAAAAAGACTCTTCCGCCACTGAGATTCTGATTAGAACCAACAAAATGACATTCCGCATTAATCAGAATTGAAATTTGGTTGTTAAAACTATTGCTTTCTAATTCGGAAATATCTTCCATTCCTTCTAAAATCAGATTGCAGTTAGGTAGACTATATTGTTTTGTAATACTCATTCTCTAAAATTATACCTCTCCATCAAATAAGCTAAACCAAAGCCTTTCCATACCTTTTGTTCCCGTACAAAATAAAAGTTTTTCCAGCAAAGACATTGCCAGATCGTTTAATTCTGCTTCGGAGGCTAGTAATAAAGATACTTTAGTCCGACGGGGATTCATGCGACTTTTAAAATGAGCGCGAAATC